>CAMPIU010000015.1 GCA_946886545.1 uncultured Flavobacteriales bacterium
AAATCGTACGGATTGTTCGGAATGAGACCTCCTTTACTAGATCCAAGACCAAGGTAAGCCAATTCTACCTGTTTCTTCTTCAGTTCTTCCAACTGTTTTTTCCAAAGCGCTTCATGATCTTCACCATCCGTAATTACCAAGATCGCCTTTCCGGATTCAGTATCTTTAAATTGTTCCTGGGCAACTTCCAAAGCCCGCCCGATATTTGTTCCCTGGTCTGAGATCATAGAAGTTTCAATATCCGGAACAAATAACTTTGCCGCTCCGTAATCCATGGTAAGCGGAAGCTGGGTATATGCATCATTGGCAAAAATCACAACAGCAATCCGTTCACCCTTCAATTGGTTCAACAACTCCCCGATAGCTTGTTTTGCTGCTGTTAGCCTGCTTACTTCACCACCACCCATATCTTTTGTGTTCATGGAGTTCGAAATGTCCAGACAAATCACCAAATCAAGTATCCGTTTTGAACCGTTTACTTTTCTTGATCCTGCAACAGGCTGAGCCATGGCCAAAACAATGAAGAAATAAGTACTTCTCAACAAGAAATAATGAAGAAAAGCTTTAGCAGGTTCAAATTTCACCCACAACATCCGGGTTGGGCCGTAACCGGAGTATTCCTTATATATCTTCGCTTTCCAATTCCACTGAATCCAGGATAATACTGCCAAAACCGGAATTACACCCCATAAACCAAGCATCTCACCGTGAAGCAATTTGACGCCCAATCGATCAAGAGGAACTAATGCATAAACTATCAATACAAGTGACCACCAAATTCCCTCTGAGAAAAGTAAGAGCTTCACCAAACGATTATATGTGTTCTTTTCTTTAATCATCCAGTCTGAATTTCAAGCGTTGAATTCCCCAGGCTATTCCGGAAAACAAGATACTCCAAATGAAAAATGGAAATAAGGTCAATGGAGGTTCTATAGCCAGGTGCTGATCTTCCATTTTTCGCTTTTCCAGGTGATCGATTTCGGCATAAATTTTTTCAAGTGATTTTTCATCTTGAGCGCGAAAATATTTTCCATTGGTCAGTTTGGCAATATCCTTCAGAATTTCTTCATCAATTTCTACCGGAAGATTCTGATAGATAACTCCGAATGGGGTTGATACAGGTGTTGGTGCCATTCCATTTGCTCCGACCCCGATCGTATAAACCCTGCATTTTTTTTGCTTAGCCAGTTCTGCTGCTTCCATCGGATCCGGGCCGGTATTACTGCTTCCATCTGTCAAAAGGATGATTACTTTGGAAGGCAAGCTATCACTTCTCAATCTTGTTACAGCAACTCCCAAACCACTTCCGATTGCTGTTCCGGGTTCCAGATAGCCCGGCTCAATAGCTGTAATTTGTTCTTTTAATAACTTGTAATCCAATGTTGCCGGACAAGCAGTATAGGCCTCGCCTTCGTAAACCACCAAACCTACACGATCACCTTTCCTTGAATCAACGAATTTTTTTGCAACACGCTTTGCCACTTCCAAACGGTTCGGATCGAAATCCTGTGCCAGCATGGATCCGGAAGCATCAATAGACAAAATAATGTCTATTCCGTTTTTATAATCAATTTTCGGAGGGTCAATGGATGAATTATAAGGTTCAGCCAAAGTCAAAACCAAGCAGGCCATGGAAAGTGCATAACAGGTATTTATTCCCCATCTGATGTAACGCACCCAACCGATAGAATAGGATAATTGTTCCTCTTCGGAATTGGCGTATTTCAACTGACCGACACGGTTTTTTTGTAAATATTCCCAAAAAAATAGCAATACGGGAATTGCAAACAAGAACCAGAGCATGTGTGGACTATAGAAATCATATTCCCAAAAGCAGATGTTGAAGTAGCGACTCATTCCGGAATTTCCAAGGGGCTTAACTCTGTTACTATTTCTTCCAAACGAAACAAACTGGACCGAATGTGCATGTCATTTAATTCCGTTTTCGCAAACTTAACCATATCTGATTCTTTCAGGAGAACTTCAATTCTACTGATCATGTTAAAATCCAATTCTTTCAGTTTCAACAATGTAATTGTTTCCTGAGTAGTACGTTCCATCAGATTCAGTTCATACCTTGAGCTTAAATACATTTTCAAGACTGCAGAGAAACCAACGTAATGAGATTTGGTTTTACCATGAAGCCAATCCTCTTTCTTTCGAAGTTGTTTAATTGCAAGAAGCGTTCGTTCTCTTAAACTCAATTCTTCCGTTTTCTGAATTTTTCTGCGCCTATTCCATAAAACTGCAATCACAACTACAGCAATTACAAGTACCAGGATCCACCAATATTTTTTGAACAGGATCCAATAATCATTTTCCGGTTCGATCGGAATCTCATCTATTCCTTCTTTTACTTTTTTCTTAACGAAACCCACATACAAATTGGGTGCGTGGAATGAAAAAGAGGAATCTTTCCAGGTCATCCATAATTCCGGTAAGCGGTATTTAGCAGAATCCCAGGCAATTAACGTATAAACACCTTTCCAATATTTGATTCCATTCTGCGTGTAACTTGTATCTCTAAACGACTCGATCTCCAATTCACCACCGGGTTTCCAAAGCCTTTCTCCTTTGTGAGTGACTTCACAAATAAAAATATCTGAAATCGGGTTATAATCAAATTTGGCGGGTTTATCCTTAACCAAAATGGTTAAGCGTGCCTTATCTCCGATACGAACGGAATCTTCTCCCCAAAAGACGTGCTTTGTTTGCGCAAATCCTGCTCCAAACCACCAACATGCTACTATGGATAACAGGATTCTCATTTTCTGCGCTTAAACAATTGAAGTAATGGTAAATAAACGTGATCACCTACTTCAAAAAATGCCGCATCAATTCCTAATTGCAGGAAAAATGCTTCGGTTTTTTCTTTTCGCAGGATATAATTTTTTTGATATTCTTTTCTTACCTCGGCTGAAGAGCTGTCAATCCAATTGGTAGTATTGGTTTCAGCATTTACCCAGCTGACAAATCCCACACTCGGCAGGCTTGCTTCTCCCGGATCGCTTACACCAAGAGCTACCAAATCGTGTTTTCTTGCTGTATTTGCAAATCCTTCCTTACTCAATTCCAATTGGGAAAAATCACTGATCACAAAACAAATGCTTCGTTGCTTAAAAATATTCCGGGCATACTTCAAGCCCAAATCCAAACTCGTTCCTCCCGAGTTCGGTTTGAGGTTAATGAGTTTACGCAATAAAAAATGAACGTGTCCGAAACCCTTTTTGGGCGGGACATAATATTCAACTTCATCCGAAATAAAAATTGCCCCTACCTTATCGTTTTTCTTAGCCGCTGAGAATGCTAAAGTTGCTGCTAATTCAACAGCTAGTGAAATTTTGGAATCTGTTCCCTGGCCAAAATACATGGATCCTGAAACATCAATAATCAGAAGTACCGTCAATTCTCTTTCCTCCTCAAATATTTTGACGAAAGGCTCTCTGAAACGGGCGGTAACGTTCCAATCAATTGTTCTTACATCATCGCCTACCTGGTAAGATCTGACCTCACTAAAAGACATACCACGGCCTTTAAACGCAGACTGGTATTGTCCGGCGAATACCTGTTCGGTCATACCGCGAGTTTGAAGCTCGATGGTACGAATGCGCTTCAGTAAGGCTTCTTTATCCATGATTGCTTATGGAACTTCTACGCGCTGTAACAAACGTTCAATGATTTGTTCCGGCTTGACTCCGTCAGCTTCGGCTTCATAATTCAAACCTACCCGGTGACGAAGCACATCCATTGCAACGGTTCTAACATCATCCGGGATTACAAAACCACGCTGTTCAAGAAAGGCGTTTGCTTTTGCCGCCAAAGCCAAATTAATAGATGCTCTTGGTGATCCTCCGTATAAAAGGTATTTTGAAATTTCAGAAACTCCGGCAGTTGCAGGATTACGTGTTGCATCTACAATATCTACGATGTAGCGTTCCACTTTTTCGTCCAGGTAAATGGAGCGGGTCAGATGTTTTCCTTTTATCAGATCTTCCGGATGCATGACGTGCGAGATTTTTTCCAATCCTTCAGGTCTAACATTTGAACGCAATATTAATTGTTCTTCCATTTTGGAAGGATAATCCATAAATACTTTGAGCATGAAACGATCCACCTGTGCTTCTGGTAAGGGATAAGTCCCTTCCTGTTCAATAGGGTTTTGGGTTGCCAGTACCAGGAATGGTTTCGGCAAAGGATAAGTTGAATCTCCGATTGTCACCTGACGTTCCTGCATTGCCTCCAACAAAGCTGCCTGAACTTTAGCCGGGGCACGGTTAATCTCATCCGCTAAAACGAAATTGGCAAAGATAGGTCCTTTCTTAACAGCAAACTGCTCTGATTTCTGCTGATAAATCAGTGTTCCCGTAACATCAGCAGGAAGTAAATCGGGAGTAAACTGAATCCTTGAAAACTCACCGGAAACAGCACTTGAAAGTGTGCGGATCGCAAGTGTTTTTGCTAATCCCGGAACACCTTCCAATAATACGTGGCCGTCTGCAAGCAATGCAATTAAAAGACTTCGAACCATGTTCTCTTGTCCAACAATCACTTTTCCGATCTCACGACGCAATAAATCGTACTTCAGTCCTTCTGTTTTGATTTCATTTGCAACTACTTGCAATTGCTCCGAAGGAGATAAATCAGGTATGTCCATCATAGTTTTAGCCTAAGGTCGCAAATATGTGAAAGAATGTTCTTTGGGCTTTGTAAATGCTGTTAAATTATGTTAAGCTCATCCCTGTTCAGGTAACTTAAAATCCGAGGGCTTTTTACCAGATTTTGAATTTTGGTATTTGTTAGTGACATCGCCAGGGAATAAGCTGTTTGATTATCCTTATTTGTTTTAGTCAGATCTGACCCTGCTTTCACCAGAATTTTTACCAATTTCGGGTTTTGATTCAGCACAGCATACATTAAAGCTGTATTTCCATCAGGGCCTTGTGTGTTCAGATCAGCACCTTTTTGAACCAATAGAGTCGCCAATTCTGTATTATTCTGATAACATGCAGCCTGTAATGCACTTCCTTCACCGGATGGCCTGTTTACATCGGCTCCTTTCTTTATGAGAAATTTAGCGCACTTCGTTTGTCCCCGGTAACATGCAATCATCAAGGGATCAAAACCCATTTTATTTACTTTCCGGATAGTGTCTTTATTCAAAGCAATCAACTTTTTAAGCTGTTTAATATCTCCTTTCCGGGCTGACTCAAAAACATCCTGGGCATGGACATTGACTCCGTTAAAAAGTACGCAACCAAGAAAAAATACTGATTTAATCCACATATATTCTAAAGAATGACGATCTGTTATTTTGCTGAAGTCTTACCACATAGATTCCTGCCGGAAGATTGTCCAGGACCGTTTTCTTTGAATAGATCCGGCGAACCAGCTTTCCTCCCGCATCAATTATCTGACCTTCCGAGTAATCCGTCTGAATCACCAATTCTTTTCCGGACCAGGAATACTCATTGATAGATAATTCTTGCAATCCCATTTCGAGTTCCGTACTAAATGACCAGCTTGTGGTATCTGCAATTCCTGCAAATAAATTTCCTGAAGCATCCGTAACCGCATCGTTATCAATCAGGATGTGGTAATTATAGGTAATATTCAATCCCGTTTGGTTCAAGGCAACTGAATTACTTGTAATAGCAATATTGCTTAAAGCAATACTGAATTCCTGAACCGTTCCGTCATTCTCGCAAACCAAATAAAAACTTCCCGGTCCGAACAGGATATTTTCATCGAAAGTAACTGTCGGAATCACGTTCAAAGGAACATCAATACTATTATCTGCCGGATTCAAATTGGAAATAGCGGGTGCAGTGAAATCCCCAACGGTGAAGTTCCACAAGGTATTTGTTGTGATTCCTGAAAAGTTATTTCCACTTAAATCCTGAATAAATCCCGGTGAAATGTGGACGTAGTACGCTGTGTTTTCGCTTAACGAATTGGTCGTTGAGAAATTAACCGTAGAACCTGTTACACTTATCTGTGCTGATCCCGAACCAAATGATTCTACTAAGATTCCTGCGGAAGTAAAAACTTCAATTGTTCCAGAAGCCGCAATTTGCACGTCCTCTGTAAAAGAAATGCTGAGGTTTCCGGCGACAGGGACATTAATGGCATCATCTGCCGGAGAAAACGGTCCGACAGCTAAAGGAGAAGTGAGATCATTGGTATTGAAATTCCAGGTGGTGTTATTTGTAAACCCAACATAATTATTATTGGACAAATCTTTAATCGCCCCTGATTGAACATGGACATAATAACTTGTATTCAAGACCAAATCGGTGGGATCAATGGTTACGGTATTCCCTGAGATCGTAATCAATGAACTCGCAAGTACATCATAAGATTCGACGAGCGATCCTCCTGCATCATAGAGTTGTATTTCACCTGTTCCAGCTTGAACTGCCTCATTGAAAGTAAGAGCCAACGGGGTAGTAAGAGCTACTTCAACTGCGTTATCTGCAGGGATAAAAGGTGAAGCAGAAAGAGCGGGTGGAGTCACATCATTCGTATTGAAATTCCAGGTCGTATTGTCAGAAATTCCTCCAAAGAAGTTATTTGCAGCATCTTTAAAGGCTGTAGCGTCTATTTGAATGTAATAAGGAGTATTTATGACCAGATTACTCGGCGGATTATAAGAAAAAGTCGATCCGATAATGGATACATTCGGGTTACCACTGGAAACCGTTTGAATCACATTATTGCTTCCATCATAGAGTACCAATGAACCAGCTCCCCATGAGATGTTTTCCGAGAAATTAATTGTCAGGTTTGTCGAAATACTTGCTCCAACCGCATTGTCTGCCGGAGTTGTAGTTGAAATCGCAGGAGGTGTTACATCCGGAACGATCCAATTACGAACGATTCCACTTGCACGGTTACTTGCTCCGTGATACTGTAACTGATTTGTGGCACTCGGTCCTTTCGACCAAAACAAATTTTGAGTGGTGGAAGCAAAGTTGAACGTTACATCATTCGCATCACCCGTACTTAAGGCTCTTGTTGCTACGATCGTTCTATTTCCTCCGGAAACATTATTAGAAACAACCGTCCAGTCCTGCTGTGCATCAACAGTAGGCTCATTTCCCTGTCCGATCATGCGGTGATCACGTAATTGAAGCGGGGCAACACCTGTTCCCAATGTCGACCAAATAATTGCATCGTTTCCGTTAGCCATCCCTGTGCCAAATCCGAAGGCCAAAAAGCGATCCGAAGGACCCTGAACAGTTACAGTGATATCAGTAGTTGTCATCACGGCTCCGAAATACATTCCGCTACCAACCGTAAGCTCGGAAAATGTAATTTCTTTTGTTTGACCAAATGTCAGGAATGGACAAATCAAAAACAGCAAATAGTAAATCTTCTTCATAAGGAGTGTTTATGTCACAAACTTATTCCATAAAGAGTTAGCAATCAATTATTTTTGGGATTATTATTTCTCTTTTGTATAAATCGAGTATTTTTCTGTTTCAATTAACGAAATCACTGGATAATATGTTAGAGCGTAAATGCCTGGAATGCGAACAAAAATTGAGTGGGCGGAAGGATCAAAAGTTTTGTTCCGACTACTGCAGAAATACCTATAATAACAGATTGAATGAGGACGCCACTAAATACGTAAGGCGGATCAATAACATTCTCCGCAAGAACAGGCGTATTTTGGCAAGTTTAAATCCAACGGGGAAAAGAACTGTGGATGCCATTACTTTGGCTGAAGAAGGATTCAATTTCCACTATTATACAAACACTTATCAGACACAAAAAGGCAATACCTATTTCTTCTGTTACGAACAGGGTTATTCAAAATTAGATGGTGATCAATACGTTCTGGTGTTGAAACAAGACTACGTGAAATGAATGGAAAATTGAAAAGGTTAGTCCCCTCTTTCTCTTGTCAATTTTACATTTTTAATTTTCAATTATCAAAGGTTCCACTTCTCCTTGAAGATGTCCATTTTAGGATGGTCCTTTATTCCTTCACTGCCGATAAACAAAACATCCTTGCATTTTGTTCGGTCGAAAAACAAAGACAAATGAGATAAAGCAACGTTCATTGTTCCACTCAAATCAATTTTGTGAATCGGAGCCTGATGAACTTCAAACAAATCGCGTAATTCAGCTGTTCGTTTATCGAAGTTGTGATTATCATGGAAAATAACAACAGCGTCGATTTTTTCAGTCAATTCATCATTTTCCTGAAATGGCAAAACATGAAAGCCCAATCCTTCCAACCAGGAATTAACGGTTTCAGCAAACGGTGTTTTGTCTTCAGTGTAAATGGTCTGAATATGTGTCGTCATTCTTACCTTAATTTGTTATTTTTTCGTTTACGTTTCTTAAAAGAGAGTGCAAAAATACTGTAAACTTTTAGTTAACCCTGTTTTAAATTGAATTAATTCCTGTTTTTATTCGAATTAGCAATGCAATAATTACTAAAGCGTTTGATACTGAAATAATTACCTTTAAAGCTCACTCAACTAGGAAATTACAACAATTTCAACTAAAATCCTAGAACTAAATAACTAATTCGATTTAGCAAGGTTTATGGACGATATCCCAGAATTCGCATGAAGTCATCAGCGGTTTGTTCTTCAGAGAACAGCTCAGACACGATTTTACCGTGTTCGTCACGCTGAATAAGCACATGTTTCGGCTCCGGAATCAGGCAGTGTTTCAGGCCTCCGTATCCACCGATCGTTTCCTGGTATGCTCCTGTATTAAAGAATCCAATATAGAGCGGTTTATTTTTGTCGAACTTCGGAAGATAGATGGCATTTGAATGCTGTTCGGAGTTATAATAATCATCCGAATCACATGTGAGGCCACCAAGAAGTACACGTTCATAATCGTCATTCCAGCGATTGATAGCCAGCATGATGAAACGCTGGTTAATTGCCCAGGTATCCGGAAGATTCGTCATGAAAGAACTGTCGATCATATTCCATTTCTCCCGGTCATTCTGCTGCTTCTGATGAAGTACATTGAAAATTGCACCGCCGCTTTCACCAACAGTAAACGATCCGAATTCCGTATAGATATTTGGTTCCGGAATATCGTTATCCGAGCAAACCCGTTTTACCTGCATTAAGATCTCACGAACCATATAGGCGTAATCGAAATCAAAAGCCAGGGACTTTTTGATAGGAAAGCCACCTCCTATATTCAATGAATCCAGTGTAGGACACACTTTTTTCAAATCAGAGTAGATTCTCAAACATTTCGTCAACTCATTCCAGTAATAGGAAGTATCATTGATTCCCGTATTGATGAAAAAGTGAAGCATTTTGATTTGTACCCTTGGATTATCCTGGATAAATGCTTTGTAAAACGGTACGATCTCCCGGTATCTGATTCCTAAACGGGATGTATAAAACTCAAATTTCGGTTCTTCTTCAGATGCAATCCGGATCCCGATCTTCAATTCATTTTCACCGGTTGCTGCAATTAAATCATGTATTTCAGCCGTATTATCAACTACCGGAATAATATTCAGGCGTTTATCTTCGATCAGATCCGCTATATTCTGGATGTACTTAGGCGGTTTAAATCCATTGCAGATCACATAACTTCCTTCTTTTAGTTTTCCGGCATTCAAGACATTCTTTACGATATCAATATCAAATGCGGAAGACGTTTCAATGTGAACATCATTCTTTAAAACCTCATCCAAAACAAAAGAGAAGTGCGAGCTTTTAGTACAATAAGAGTAATAGTAATTCCCGGAATACCCCAAGTTGTTCATTGCTTCGCGAAACCAGCCTTTGGCTCGTTGAATATTGTGAGAAATCTGAGGCAAATAATTGAATTTCAATGGCGTGCCATATTCTTCAATTAATCGCATCAAATCGATACCATGAAACATCAAACGATCTTCTCTCAAGTGAAACTCATCTTGTGGGAAATCAAATGTCTGATCGATAAGGTCAATGTATTTTGTTCTCATTCGCTACACGTTGCACTCCTCCTACGGAAATCTTTCTTAAAAGTTCTAAAACCAACTAAATTATTCCAGGAATAATTCGGTGCAAATTTAGGTTAAAGATTGGGATGTGACCGGTAAAAAATCAAAAATCGCTTAGCTTTTCCAATAAGTATTTCTCTCACTCACTTTTAGAGTCGGTTTTCAGGCGGTTTTCCTTAATCAAGAATTAGTTTTGATATCCAAATTTTCCGGACTTTTTGCTTCGTAATCTCTCCAAATACAATTAATTCTTTATTGCGGACAATAAATCTTCTGCTCCTTGGCTATGCGATAAGCGTTACGATCTTTGCGCAACATACTTAAAATCAAAAACTGTTCTTCTTTTGAATAGAATTTCTAGTCATGGTGTTTTGTCAGATGCTCCACTAATTTTGAAGCTCTGTAACTGGAATAGATTCCAAATGCATTTACAACAATCCCTTTAATGTTCTTGTCGTTAGCCGAGATAGCATAAACGATCATTTCGTCTCCCGGATCCGTTATTCCTTCAAACCGGTATACTTCATCAATGGTGAAATCTGCAGGAGATAATTCCGTGCAAGTAGATTTTTCAAGCAAGCAATCTTTCTCGGCTTCCAAAGACAGATCTGCTGTGTATCCACGTTTTTTCAAGTCGTTAACTGCTTCTGTTACTGTATCATAATTGCGTTGTGTCATAATTATGTTATTTGATTTTTTTAAAGATAATGAAAAAGATTCCTTAGTACTTTAAAGTGGGATCTGATTACCGATTCGTTTTTGAAAGCAACTGAAACAGGTAATAAGCGTCTACATAACAATTAAAGAACTAAACATGAAAAAACTACTACTTGGAGTTTCCCTTACTTTGGGATTCTGGTCTCTTTCGCATGCACAATGCAGTGTGGAGGTAAATGACAGCTTATTGAGCACCTACGATTACATTTTGAATGCTGATAACGAAACCGGAACCGGTCCTTTTACTTATTCCTGGACCGTAACTGACGGGAATGGTATTCCTGTTCCATATACTGTCAATCCGGGAGGAGACAGCGTTACGATCGATGCAGCAACACTTCAGAACAACTACGGTTGTGTAATTTACCAGTTATGTATGACAGATATGGTCGGCTGTACCACCTGCTCATCGGATACTGCCGCCCTGCAGGTTCCATTTCCGTGCTTTTCGCAGTTTACATCATCTATCGTTGGGCAAAACCAGGTTTCAATTACCTTGAATTCATCCATTCCCCCATTCCTGATAGTAAATCAATTTGTGACTTGGACAGATGGAAATGGGCAAGGACAGGGAATGCCTTACATGGGTCCCGGAACAATTGTTACTTATACTCCTGGGGCTTCCAATCCTTCCAATAAATTTTTCTGCTGTGTTATGACCACTACTATAAACGGTGGTTGTATTTCGTGTGATTCCATTCAGTATACGAATTCTACTTTAAAAATCAACGAGCTGCAAAACGAAAAACTACAGATTGCACCGAATCCTGCCTCATCTGTTGCGAAAATCAAAAGTGCCGCACCAATTGATGCGATTCACTTGTATAATTCAGTCGGACAATCAATAAAAGCAAACTATTTGCTGGAAAATAATACAGCCTGGATAACTGTTAATGACTTGCCTAAAGGAATTTACCTCGTGGAAGTCATTACTCAATCAGGAACGTTCAAAGAACGAATGATAAAAGATTAAAATTAAGATAGCAGGTCTTTGATGAGAATCGGAGGCCTGCCTACTATTGCCTGGTTTCCTCTCACAACTATTGGTCGCTCAATGAGGATCGGATATTTCATCATGGTTTGGATCCATTGTTTCCGGGTACGCGTCTTGCCCGCATACTTTTCCAAAAAGATCTCTTCCTTCTGACGAATAATATCCAGGGGTTTTGCTTTCAATAATTTCAATAATTCATCCAATTCTTCATACGTTGGAGGAACCATCAGATAATCACGGATTTCAATATCCGCACCCATTTCCTCTAAGAGGCAAAGTCCTTCCCTGCTTTTTGAGCATCGGGTATTGTGGTATATGATTGTTTTCATAAAGGATATTAAGATTTTAAGACATCAGGATATTAGGACTTCATTTTTGCAGGAAGAGAAAAATTTAAGTCCTAAAATCTTAATATCCTGTAGTCTTGAAGTCTAATTGCCGTACATCATTAGATACGACTTCAAAAAAGGTAATAAATCCCCATCCAATACTTTATCCGGATCGTTTACTGTGTAATCAGTTCTGTGATCTTTCACCCGACGGTCATCCAAAACATAACTTCTGATCTGAGATCCCCATTCGATCTTCTTCTTACCTGCTTCAATCTGCTCTCTTGATTCAGCACGCTTACGCAATTCAATTTCGTATAACTGGGAGCGAAGCAATTGCATAGCTTTTTCCTTATTTGCCAGCTGTGAACGCGATTCTGAGTTCTCAATAATAATTCCGGAAGGAGCATGCCGTAAACGCACCGCGGTTTCTACTTTATTTACGTTCTGTCCACCGGCACCTCCCGAACGGAAAGTTTCAAATGTAATATCCGCAGGATTGACATAAATTTCAATCGTATCATCCACAGAAGGATATACATATACGGAAGCAAATGAAGTCATGCGTTTCCCTTGTGAATTGTATGGACTCACGCGAACCAGGCGATGAATACCATTTTCACCTTTCAGGTAACCGAAAGCAAATTCGCCTTCAATTTCAAGCGTGACTGTTTTGATACCGGCAACATCACCTTCCTGGAAGTTGAGTTCTTTTACTTTGTACCCACTTTTTTCCGCCCACATAATGTACATGCGCATCAGCATTCCTGCCCAGTCGCAAGCCTCCGTACCACCCGCACCTGCGGTAATCTGGATCACGGCACTCAAAGCATCTTCCTCTCCGGAAAGCATGTTTTTTAATTCCACTTCTTCGATGGTAGTGAGCAAAGATTGGTATGCATCATCACATTCAGATTCTTCTGCAGCACCTTCTTTCACAAACTCAATCAATACTTCCAGGTCATCCGCCTGAGATTTCAGACGTGTATATGATTCGATCCAAAACTTCAGTCCACGAATTTCTTTCATTTGTGCTTCAGCCTTTTTCGGATCATCCCAGAAACCAGGATCTTGTGTTTTCAATTCACTTTCACGCAATTGCATTTCCTTTTCCGGAATTTTCAAATAATTTGCAATCGCAGTAATGCGCAGATTAATTTCCTTGAGTTGGTCATTGTTTACCATGTTTCAAAATTAAGAATTCTGAATGAAGAATGCAGAGGGGAGAATTGAAAATGTTAAAATGAAGAATGCAAAGAAGATATTCCAGGATTTTTTCACCTCTTCATTCAGAATTCTGCATTCTTAATTGAAATAAATTACATTTGCACCGAGAAAAAGACTTTAAAAGAATAACAAGATGAATATTCCAGCAAATTTAAAATACACAAAAGACCACGAGTGGGTAAGTGTTGAAGGTGATGTTGCAACAATCGGTATTACTGATTTCGCTCAAGGTGAATTAGGAGATATCGTTTATGTTGAAATTGAAACAGTAGGTGAAACAATGGATCAGGAAGAAGTTTTCGGTTCTGTTGAAGCGGTTAAAACAGTTTCTGATTTATTCATGCCGGTTTCCGGAGAAATCCTTGAGTTTAACAACGGTTTGGAATCAAACCCTGAAGCTGTAAACAAAGATCCTTATGGTGATGGCTGGATGATCAAAGTAAAATTGAGCAACCCAAGTGAAGTAGACGGTTTATTAGACGCTGCGGGATACAAAGCATTAGTAGGATAATCCTTTCAAGTAATATTGATAAAAGCCCTGATTCGTCACAATAGATCAGGGCTTTTTCATTTTCAGGGAAGCGCAGGGATCAAATGTTTAATCCTTCACACTCTCATACTTCTTTCATACTATATCCATACTTGACCCATACTTCATCCGTGCTTAACCTATAGCTGATCAAAAAGATAGCAATTCTTACAAGGCATGGTTTTTGAATTCGACTGAATTAATATGTACTTTCACCAAAATATTATCCGATGAAATTTACCTTATACATTGCGGGATTTTTGATTTTTCTAAGCTCCTGTACCATTATTACTTCCACGAATGCTCCCGGAAAAGCACAAAAGACATTTCCAAAAGCAATGGTTGGAAGCTATGAATTGATCTATCCCGAAAGTTTTCAGGGAATGATGGAAGGTGCCGAAATGAAAACGACTGTTGAGATTAAATCGGATGAATTGATTTTAAATAGCGGAGAAGGAGATTCACACATGAAGATCAACGACTCAATTTCGGTTACAAAACTCGGAAAACAATACTATCTGTGTATGGGTAAAGCTCCTGTTCTGAATGTTTTCAAAGTGATCAAAAAAGGGAAAGATCTGGAACTTCATTCCATGAATGCAAAAGCAGAAGTTACCGTAGAACAGTTAAGACCTTTCTTCTCAGAAGTAACTACAAACTCCAACATGGATGAAGAAACCGGCGAACTTACGGAATCTTATGTGGTAACAATCGACGATAAAAAAATTGACAGCTATTACAAGAGTGACATCATTCATGTGGAACCGTTTACGCTGAAACGAATTAAGAAATAATAAGAAAGTTCAACAGTTTAAACCCTTTAAACTTTTCTATCCTTATATGAATAAAAAAAGGGGCTGTCCCTATCCTACAGCCCCGATTTATGTGTTTAATCTGCTACGAATTAAACAACTTCATCAATTTCGTCATCGAGGTAAATAAAGAATGCGTAAACTTCATCCTTTAATGCCTCAGCCTGTTGTTTCTTTTGCTGTTCTTTCAGCGTTAAAGACTCTACCAAGGCTACGTCTGCTTTCAAATCAGCAGTGTTTTCTTGTCGGATATCTTTACGCAACTCTTTTTTAGCTAAACGCAATTCTTTTTTCACTGTTTTTCGTTCCTCATTAGCTTCATGAATCGCTACGGACTGGTCAGCATGTAAATCACACTTGTCAATACGCAAGTATTTTTTGTCTCTCTTTAAATCGGCTTTCGCTTTACGGAGCTCTTTCTTACTCATGTGTGATTCGATCTTTAAACCTGCTTCTTTGTTTCTTTTGAACTCAGCTTTGTGAAATGCAATACGTTCCTGGTCTCTTTCAATACGCGACATAGTTGCTTTCATGTCTTTGTACTCTTTACGATTCAAGTACCGGTTTCCTTCGATTGAACCTTTTTCATCCTTAGCAAAAGAAGGCGTTGTCGCTAATAAGCCTGCTATCATCATCCCGATCATAAACAGGTTCTTTAAATTCATCTTTTCCATAACTATTATTTTTCTGGTTCGCCTAATTGTAGACAATGGATGTGCCATGATTAGAAAAATAGCTGAAATGCAGGTATATCAAGTGATTGACACCTTTTATTCAAAATGAAAAAAAATGTGAAAATTTTTCAAAATGAAAAAAGGGAGTCCGAAATGGAATAAATGGATAATCTGTATCTTTACAAAAAGCAATTATGATCTCTATTTACCCTATCCTGTTTTCCCTCGCAGTCTTTGTTGCAATAACGTTCTTCGGGATTAAAAAATTAGCAGAATTTCCAAAAATCCATTCTGTTCAGGTTCTATTCCGGGAACGCTTTCTATCAGGAAGCAATGGTGGAATATTCGGGTCTTACAGAAACATCCTGGATGTGCTGGTTACCGATCAGGAACTCTGGATCCGTCCATTTTTACCTTTTGTCGGATTTGGGGTTTTACTTAAAGGAATTCATAAAGTTCCACTAAGCGCTATTCAAGGAATAGAAACCCGGGGAGGAGAAACAACGATTTATTTTATCAACAGTGCGGGATCAAAAGTTCATTTCTCCATCCGCTTTAACAAAACCACTGATTTCACTCAGATTATTCAGCAATTAAATAAATCTGTTAAGGTTCATGCGATTCATTAAGTTTAGAACCTTCCCCGGTTAAAGAATCTCCTGTTCGGGTCAAAAATTTGTGCTCCCTTGGTGAAATTCCCAAGTAAAATGAGGAATGATCCCGCCAGCGCGATGTAAACTGGTTCTAAGAAATTATTGATTTCAAAAGACTTTCCGAAATAATAAAGATTGAAACTCCAGTGTATTAACAAAATAATCCCATTGGGTAGATAACAGATCTTTCTCATTTTTTGAATACGGTAATTGGCATTTGTTCTGGTAAGATCAATTCTCATTTGGTCAATTAATCCGGATTTTTCCAGGCGATCCATCTTTGCCAATTTTTGATTCAAACGGCTATATCGGCCATAGTAAATCAGGAAATAAATCAAATGCAAAACTGCGAAGACAAATAGAATAAGGAAAAAGATATCTTTCGGGTTGCTATCAATCATTCGGCTGGTTTTTAAGTTTTCTACCGATTCTCATCAGAACAGGAAATCTAATATTTACCGATTCAAAGACGGGAAGTTCCGGAAGTATCAGATCAATCGGATTAATCTGATGTTTATCTATATAATGCTTTACTGCAGACCAGGTTTTCAAATAACCCAAAAGCTGTTCCAGGTTCCAGGTATCTTGAATTTTAAATTCCGGATGATTCATTTCTTCGAATGGAAAGGGAATGGTCGGATAATCTTCATCCACATAC
>CAMPIU010000016.1 GCA_946886545.1 uncultured Flavobacteriales bacterium
GACCTGCTTCCAGCTGAACTGGTTATTCAGCTGGAAAAACTACAGGACAATGTACCACCGCTGCCAGGAGCTATTTCGCGCCAGGTGATCGAGTCCGAATTGAAAAAGCCGTTGGACGAATTGTTTGCCTGGTATGAAACGGAGGCTTTTGCATCCGCATCTATGGCACAAGTGCATAAGGCAACACTGAAGACAGGTGAAAAGGTCGCCGTGAAAGTGCAGCGGCCTGAAATCCGTGCAATTATCGTGGAGGATATCAGGATCATGTACATGCTTGCCGGGATTTTCGAGCGCAGAATCCCTTCCCTGAAAAGTTTCGATCCCCAGGGACTTGTTAAAAACTTCGAGGAAAGTATTTTAAAAGAGCTGGACTTCATTTACGAATCAGTCAGTATCCAGCGCTTTGCCAGGAATATCACAGAAGACCCGCACGACAATACTACTCACTCTCCAAAGGTATACAAGGAATACACCACAGGAAAGGTTCTCACCATGGAGTTTATTTCCGGGGTAAAAGTAAACGACAGCAGAATCCTGGAATCAAATGGATACGACCGGAAAGAAGTTGCACATAAGCTTGCGGTGACTTACATCAAACAAGTTTTTGAATACGGTTTTTTTCACGCGGATCCGCATCCCGGAAACATACTCGTCCTTCCGAACGGACACATCTGCTTCCTCGATTTTGGTATGATGGGAAGCATACTTCCAAAGGATATTGAAATCCTGGGTCGTCTTTTCCTGGCGGTAAAATCAAAGGATGTTAAGAAGATCATCCGGGCATTGATGCAAATGTCCGACACAACCTCCATCCGTGATTTGCGTGCACTGGAATATGAGATCAATGAATTTGTATGCAACTACGGTTTTAACAGCATCCATGAAAATGAAATGGGAAATGTATTGCTGCAGCTAAAAGACATCATCGTTCGCTACGATCTAAAGGTTCCGGCACATTTCTTTCTGCTTGCACGATCCATGGTTACCATTGAAGGCCTGATCCGCAACCTCGATCCGCAAATCGATATGCTGGCAATTGCTCAGCCCTACCTCCTTTCTGCCATTGCAAAAAAACTCAATCCTTTCAAACTGGGTATGAAAGTTCTGAACGGACTTTATGAGATCGCCAATTACATGGAAGAATTCCCCAACGACCTGAAAAATGCCGTCCGCAAGATTAATACGGGGAAAATAAATGTCAACCTGAACCACCAGGGAATCGATCCGCTGGTTCATACCCTGAACCGCACCACCAAACAGATCGCCAGTTCATTGGTAATTGCTGCACTTCTCGTTGGATCGGCACTTTTCATAATCAACAAGGTTGGTCCTTTCTGGTTCGGATATTCCCGTTACGGGATCATTGGAATCATACTCGCTACCGTACTCGGCTACGGAATGTTAAGAAATATCTCCAGGGGTGATCACGATGATTGGAGCGGTTGGAAAGAAGGGAAGTGAAGTTAAAAGTATAATTCATCACTTGTGACTGTGCGATATCAAAAAAATCCCTCTCCACCAAAACGGAAAGGGATCTCTCAACCCAAAAAAAGAGTTTTCTTATTTTTTAATAAACTGTCTGACAGCTACCTGATTGTTTTCCTTATTGGTCATTTTCAACAGATAGACACCCGAGCTTAAGCCGGACACATCTAACTGGTTGTTTCCTTTATCAGTTGTCGTGTAAATTCTTCCTGCAGCATCTGTGATCTGGTAGGTGAATTGTTCTTTGCTGTCGTAGCTGATGTTCAAACCATCGGTACAAGGATTCGGATACAGGTTAATGCTTAGTAAGGCTGTTTCTTCATCCACGCTCAATTGTGAATTCTCGTCGGCTACCGTAAACGGACTTAAACCGGTAAGACCTGTGCGATCAATCTCGTATGTGCTGTTGGCACCGGATACCGCACTACCTGAAGCATGCATATCCCAGTTACCTGACGTATAGTGAGCAATGTAAGCATTGTTGCGGTCGAAACCATTTACTTCCGAAGCAGCCATCCAGCCCAATTTCAGGTTCATATTCACAGTTCCTGCATCTGATTCTACCAGCCAGGTTCTGTTTACCAAACTTGCACCGGTTGCGGTGTTGTAGCCCCCGCCTTCGGTTCCATAAGTGTATACTCCATTAAAAGCTTTAACCATAAAGTTACCGGCAGCTGATCCTGATGCCTGCTGAATACTGGCAGGTGAATAACCGCTTGGTGTTCCGACCGGGAATACCAGGTACGGAGAAGAAGGTGTTACATACATTTGAAGTTTTCCGGAACCGTTTGTAACAATGTATCTCGTGTCGCTGTAACCTGTAATATTGGCATTTTGCATTATTACGAGGTTTTCATTCAGTAATACCACATTACCACTGGTCATAGTAAGTTCGTCGTGAATATGAAGTCTCGACCCCAGCACCATGTTTCCGCCTGTCAAGTCAACTACCAATTGCTCCAGGTTATTATTTGCATCATCGAAATAGATGGTGTCGTTGCCTAACATAGTAATGTTCAAGTGAAGATCAGAGTTGGTGTCTCCGATGATTTCAGCCGACATTTCCTGCTCAAAGGTTCCGTTCAGTACCAGGTCGTTCCCGTTCAAATCCAGTTTTCCGTTGTTCAGTTCCAATTCTCCGTTAACGGTCACGTTATCATTCAAAACAACATCTCCTTGCTGGATATTGATCTCCACGTCGTTTAATCCCGATCCGGTAATTTCTTCGCCTGTTGTATAGGCAGCGTCTCCGGCATAAGTTACATTGTAGGCAGCAGTTCCTTCGAATGTACCTCCGTTACTTTCAAGTTTCCCGCTCTCTACATGTACCATACTTCCTGCATTCATGGTCAATGTTCCGCCACCTTCAATACTTAAGGTTCCTTCGTGAAGTTGCAATTCTCCGGCAACAGCCAATGCACTTTCCAGCTCAACGGATCCCGTACCGGTATATTCGATGGTTAATTGATCAATGGATGATCCGGAAGTAAATACCAGTCCTGAATTTAAATTCCCGGCAGTTTGGATCATGATATTGGAAGTAGCTGCTGTTGTGAGTGCTGCGCCGCTCTGAATTTCCATACTCCCCTGAATTTCCAGGTCATTGGATCCTACGCTCAGGATTCCGGTATTCAAATCAAGGTTTCCGTGGATTTGCAAGTTGCTTCCCATTGTAAGTACCGTGCTGTTATCATCCAGATTGATCTCTACATTCTGCAAACTCATCGAGTTGATTTCGATACCGGTAGTTTTGGAACCGCCAATGTAACGCACATGGTAAGAACCACCTGAATTGAAAACTCCCCCGCTAGTAGCCAGTGAACCGGAGTTGCGTACGATCATTGCACTCGAATCAAGGCTTAGATTTCCACCTGTATTTAAAGTCAGGGAACCATCTTCCAGGTTCAAACTGTCTGAAACCGATAACTGGGAGGTAATAGTCAGCAGGGCTCCGGAATTCACGAAGATATTAACTGTCAGATCACCGGTATGTGAATAAGTAGTCAACAGACCGCTGAACTCAATTCGTTCAATGTCGATATCTCCGCTTCCGTTAAAAGTTCCCAGCTGAATGGACAACTGCTTACCTGTAGAACTGGTCAGTGTTCCGTCTACCGTAAAATTGTTCAGAAGACCGGAAAAGCTTACATCGATGTCCAGGTCCACATCGATTCCCGAAGGAATAATGATATCCTGGTTACTTACATTTCCGGAAGGGGCTACTCCTCCCCAGGTAGCTGCATCAGACCAATTACCGTCAACAACTGCGGTAAAGGCCATTAGATTATTGGCGGATATCATTGTCAGAACAAAGAATCCGAATTTTAGTAACTGTGCTTTCATATACTATCTTTTTTAATTAATAAAAAATGGAATCTTAAAGTTCCAGACATTCAGGGTCTGATCCGTTACATTTTATTAAAGAAAATTGCATATTTCACACATAGACAAGGCCATAAGCGATGTCTGTTCAAGCGTATTTTCAAACGCAAATACCGATAAACATCAGGAATTGGTGTGGTTAGCTGAATTCGAAAACCTGTTTAACTTACTATTTTAAGACAATGAAAAATCAATCCGGATCACTTATATTTTCACAAATTTAAACGGTACTGTGGAACCATTTTCAAGCTGCAATTGTCCATAGTATACTCCAACAGATAGACCGGAAACATCTACCCCATTGTCCTGAGGCTGATCAAGGGACATGACTTGTCGGTAGCTCTGATCGAAAAGGATCAAGTGATTTACTTTTTCATCCACCTCAATAAATAGCTTCCCATTCGTCGGATTAGGAAAGATATTTGGTGCGGCAGTTTGCCATTCCGTGTTTCCCAGGTAAGCAAACAGATCGCAATTGCAGAGTGAGGTCTGGGTTTCTAATTCCCGGCCTTCATTAAAATCAATAATATAGCTCCACCAGTTGTTCAGAAATCCGTTTTTGTCAAGGCATGCTTTGTTGGGAAGATGCCGGTGCCACCAGGACATATATCCCAGATGCGAACAATTCCATTCTTCGCAATTGACTAATTCGGTTTCCTGAAACAAAAAAGGGTAAGTGAGCCAATTGGATGCATAGCTTGTGACATAGCTTGTATTGTCGTATTCATAATCGGCTGATGCATTCACTGGAAAATGAATGTTGCCTACATGTCCACTGTCACTGCCATGTGTTTCCAACAAGGTAAAGAAGTCAAAACTGCTGGCAGGTGTGCTGTTATTCCATACTCCAAACAAATGGATCATGGCATTTTCTGCACGATGTCCGTAACTATGCCAGGCTTCTGCTACCCCACGTTCGTAGTTGAATCCCATAATGGGCAAATGATCAGTACATGAATTGCCTGTAAGCGGAGGTGAATTATAAAAGAAGGCATCATTACCGGTTAGCCTGCTTTCGTACAAGCCTACAAAAGGCATGGCATAAACCCACACCTCATCAATGGTTTCATTGTTACTCAGTGTACAAAAATTATAATCCGTCAAAAGCTGATTGTAAAGAAATTCACTTTGCCCCAGGGTTTCCGCCACATAATGTAAAGTAGTCCAGCCCGGTTCCAGGAAAAGTTGCGCCAGACTATCTGCGTCAATGGCGGAATTACCAAACAGAGTATACAGATTTTCGGAATAATGCGTTTCAGAAATAACATAATTCACTACACCTCCACTGGCAGCATTTAAGCTATCGCACAAGTGTTGGGAAAGTGTAGCGGGGTTTTCCCAAGAATGATATCCGGAAAAGGTATTACCCCCAAAATAAGGTGAAGCAGGATCAATAATCACCAATGCTACATTCACATGCCGGGTATTGGCAAGCTGTGGTTCAATGTCGGGTGTTACTGTAACGGGAGCTTGTTTGGTCAGTGTAAGGAACTGAGCAGTTATCGAACCTGTACCAGTAATTCCGGTTGTGGAGATCACCCCGTTCGCGTTCACATTGAACAAAGTCGGTTGATTCGAAGTCCAGACAAATAAAGAAGGATCTACCGAATGGTAAACTCCGGAAGAATCAAGCATCAGTGCACCAGGTTGAAATTCAGAGCCGGGCAAAATTCTTATTGGAGAAGGGCTCATACAGATGTCTACCACTTCGGTCTGTACACTGGCTTCTAAGTCCCATTCGCGCAAATGCACGTAATCATCTCCCGTTGTGCGTTCAAGCGTGAGTCGTAAAAAGCGTGCTGAAGCATTGACGGTTTGATTATTCCAGATATTATCTGCTATCTGTACCTGATTGACAAGCACTTGGTAAGAGCCGGTCTGATTATTGAGATCCATTAAGGAATTGGCACATTCAAGTGTCCATTCTCCATTTCCGGCACCGTTCATGATACGATTATCTCCAATTGCAACAACTCGATTAAAATCAAGGGTGATAACCATTGGATTGATTGCAGCAGTTCGAGCCAATGTAGTCGTATTGCCGTCAAAAACATCGTTGATACTTCCGATATCCAAAATAGGATGTGTTACATCCGTTTCTCCAGTAACTACCTCCTGTTCAACATTTACCTGAAAAGTATAAGGAATTTGGGATAATCCGGTAAATGGCAGTAGAAAATACAAACAAAGGAATCGAAAAGCAGCCATAATGGTTTTTTTTCAATATTACGAAAAGAATGCAAATTATGAAATTCTGTTTTTACAGTCATTCTGAAAAGTGTTGCCGTACAGGGAGGTTTATGTCTTTTAATCAGGCAGCACCAAAACTATCTTTAAAAACATACAGTTTACGAGTTTTTTCTAAAAACCTTGTGATAATACTGATATTCAGCTCTTTGCGATCCATAACTCTTTACGGTTAAAATAAGACTCAATTTATTAACTGCAGAGAAACAGAGAGCGCAAAGATTTAGAGCCTACCTGTGTTAACTAAATAACTCCCCTTCCTGTAGACTTTATCATATTATTTATCCAGTTCTTTTAGTTTTCGTTTCATGAAAGCAATTTCTTTCTCCTGCGCTTCAATAATTTCCCCAGCCAGCTTCTGTACTTCCGGATCACTCAGGTCTGCCTGTTTAACCATCAGTATTGCCCCTGCATGATGCGGGATCATTGACTTTAAAAATTGTCTGTCGGAAACAGCCGTTTGCTTTCGAATCCCAAACCAGAACATTGCCAATGCAATGAGTCCGATAAGCACGATCACTGCGTTGATCTTCCGGTTCCGGTACATTTTCCCCATAAGGAGCATCTCAATTATAACCATGGGAGCAGTCATCAGGCCGGCCATGTAGAACTGGTTAATATTGGGAATGACATTTTCAAGACGATCTACCATGGCGTACATGAGAACGTACATCGCAAAGAAAGAAAGGATAATCATCAGAATAAACTTCTTATAAGACATCTGATGGCTGTTTTGGTGTTTGGTTTGTTGATCATGTTGTTCATACTGCTTTTCCATAATCGTATATTTTAGTGTTTATTAATACGTAAACGTAAATCCTCCGCCAAATCCCATGTCGCTGTCGTAATGAGCTGATAGGGAAAATGATTTGTTCAGGACGTATTTTAAACCGGCCATGTATTCGAAGTCAGAGTTATACATCAATCCCAGACGCAGGCGTTTGGTCAGGGGAATATCTTCCCGCATCAATTGCAGACGTAATTTTCCGTCTGTATCAATGCGCGCATCGGCTATAATAAGCATGGGTAAAGTATACTGCAAACCGAAACAAACTGCCGCCCGCCGGTCCTTGGTATTTATCTGTCCGAACAGGTTCCGCTCTGTTTCGCCAACTTCCATTTTGCGATAACGCCAGTCAAAACCTACATAAGGGAAGAACCACTGCATTTTCCCGATATACCGCCCGAAATGGGTTTCCATCTCATAACCGTGCATGTCTTTATAACCCAGCCTCCATTCAGCCTGAAAATTCCAGCGGGTATTTTGCAGCATCATCTCACCGTCGTTTCCATTTGTTGCAAAGTCGTTTAGAAACATAAAGTGAAATTCCCGGTCGTCGGCATATAATTTTCTCAGTGCCTTTTCAGGATCCGGAAGTTGTGGATTGGGTGGTGAATTCTCATAAGTAAAAATCCTGCCCATCCCACTCATCATGTGATACAGTATGTGGCAATGAAAGAACCAGTCTCCGCTTTCCGTTGCTGCAAACTCAATGGTGTCTGTTTCCATCGGCATGATATCAAGCACGTTCTTCAGTGGTGAATATTCCCCGCCGCCGTTAACGATCCGGAAGAAATGACCGTGCAGATGCATGGGGTGACGCATCATGGAATTGTTGTAAAGGATCATTCGCACATTCTCACCTTTCTTAATGAGTATTTTGTCCGTTTCGGAGACCGTTTTATTGTTGATACTCCAAACATAGCGGTTCATGTTTCCGGTAAGCTCAAAATGGTAGGTCGTGGTCGGAACATCGGGTAAAGTGGTTTTTACCGGCGAGCGCAGCATGTTGTAGTTCAGAGTAACGATGTCCGAAAGCGCATTGCTGTTATACTGATCACCATTGCTCATATCCATGTGCTTGTGCTTGCTTTTCTTATTTTCTGGCGCGCCGGTGATCTCCGGATACATTACCACATTCATATCCATTTGCTGCAAGCTCATATTCATCCCCATATCGTCGAGGTTGCCATCCATTTTGATCATATCGTTCATCATCTGCATGCCTTTGAAATATTTTAATGGCTGCAAGGGGGAAATCAACTGCTTCATTCCCGTGCCAAGCCATAATGAGGTGCTTCTGATCCGGTCTTCCGAGGTAGCCTGTAACTCAAAGGCTGTGTTCTCCGAAGGAATAGTGAGAATGACATCATAAGTCTCAGCAACGGCAATGATAAAGCGGTCTACGGGAACAGGAACGACATCCATTCCGTCGCTGGCTACCACATCCATTTTTCCGCCCGACCACCTCATCCAGAAATAAGTCGAGGAACTTCCGTTGATGATTCGAACCCGTACCTTATCGCCGGCTTTGAATTGTGGGACCTGGATTTCCGGTTTCCCGTTTGTAAGAAAGCGGTCGTAGTAAACATCACTTACGTCCATCGCCAGCATGCGCTTCCATTCATTCCCTACTTTCGTTTTAAAACTTCCGGCAGCAATAGCATCTCCATAACTTTGAACAGCACCTTTCTGAACGGAGGCTTTTTTGATCGCAGACCAATCATTGGCCATGTGCAGTCTCCGGTGTACTTCGAAGGGTTTCATGTCGGTCCAGTCACTGAGAACAATGGTATATTCCGGTATGAAAGTCTTTTCTCTCTGATGAATGATGAAAGCTCCGTACATTCCTCCTTGTTCCTGCAAACCAGTGTGGGAGTGATACCAGTAAGTTCCGTTTTGCACCAAGGGAAATTTATACAAGTGGCTGGTTCCGGCCTTAATCGGTGCAGTTGTAAGGTACGGAACCCCATCCTGCACATTCGGCAGAATGAGTCCGTGCCAGTGAATGGATGTTTCTGTTTTCAACTCATTGTGAACCCAAATTTCAGCAGTATCTCCTTCCGTAAAATGCAATTCGGGCATTGGAATACTTCCGTTAACAGAATAAGCGTGTCGCTCTTTACCCGTAAAATTAACTGTGGTATCCCTCACGTAAAGATCGTATCGCACCGTTTTTTGAGCAAAAACAGCAAGGTGCATCCATACCGCCACTAGTATTAATATTCGTTTTTTCATCACATACAATTTACGTCATTTAACCCTTTTTTCATTTACGAAAGGAGACTTTTGAACCTATTTTCCGTCGATTCGTTCGATCTGGAATCCGGCTTGTTTTACTTTTTCTTCTATTTCTTCTGCCGTCATTTTATCCGAATGGACAGTCAGGATTTTAGCAGGAGTGAAAATATCAACGTTCCATTCTTCCGAAGTGAGTTGTTCATTTAAAAAGGGAGTTACCTTTTCGAGACATCCGGCACATTTGATTGTTGTTTTGAATTGGAGTGTTTCCATGATTATTTGTTTTGTTTAATTGCTATTAGTGAAATGATAGTTGCTATTGCGCTAATTACGGCTGCTGCCATAAATGCCATTTGAAATCCGTTGTTTATTGCATCCGTTTCGGTTTGTCCTTCTGCAATTGAATTGTTAGTTGAACTTGTTGCAACGGCTACTGCAATGGCCAAGCCAATAGCGGACCCAATTTGGTAAGTTGTATTAACAAGGCCGGAAGCCAAGCCGGATTCCTGTGGTTTAGCTCCGGAAATGGATGCCATTGTTCCAGGAATATAAGCCAGAGACATGCCAATTGCTCCAAGTATTGATGCTCCTAAAACATGTCCGACGAAATTGCCATCAACAGGAACATTGGAAAACCAGATCAGGGAGATTGTAAGCACAGCCAAGCCGACAACAAGATTGTGTTTAAAGCCGAATTTCGCGATCAACTTTCCAGTTACTCCAACCATTAGGACCATTATAATGATCGTCATCGGAAGTAGTGCAAGACCAGAGTAGAAAGCTGAATAATTCAGGGTTTGCTGTAGATAAAGATTCAGGTAAAACCACAAAGGAATCCAAGCACCAGCAAGTAGCAACATTATTAAATTTCCTGCTGAAAGATTTGGTGCTTTAAATATTGTTAATGGTAGAAGTGCAGATTGGGAAGTTCTTTGAATGAGAATGAAAGCTATAAGTAGAGCGAGTCCAAGTGCGAATAACCCAAGTGTCATACCGGAAGTCCAACCGTTTTTCTCAATCATGACAAGTGTATAAACAATTAGCGTCATTGATCCGGTTATAAGCAGACCGCTGATGTAACTGATTGTTCCTTTGATTTTGTTGCCTTTTATTAAAATAGCAGCTCCAGCTAGCATTACCAATAGTCCAATTGGAACATTAATAAAAAACGTCCATCGCCAGGAAGCATATTCTGTAAGTACTCCTCCGAGGAAAACACCCGCTGAACCTCCGGCTGCTGCAGAAGCTCCCCAAAACCCGAAAGCTTTTCCAAGCTCCTTCGGATCAGTGAAAATAGTCATTAACAAGGTCATTGCTGATGGTGCTATTAAAGCTGCACCCAATCCTTGAATTCCTCTTCCGATGTTCATCGAAATTTCTGACCAAGCAAATCCAGTAAGCAATGAAGCCGCGGTCAGAATACCAAATCCCCACATAAAGATCTTCTTCGGTCCGAAAATATCGGAGAGTTTACCACCTAATAATAGAACTCCACCAAAGGTGATGACATATGCATTGAAAATCCACTGAAGTTCTGATGGAGTGTAATTTAGGTCCTTTTGTATGGCAGGAAGAGCTACACCGATAATAGAAGTGTCCATAATTACCATGAACTGAGCTGCACATAAAATTGCTAATGAGCCCCATTTGTTAGTCGTATTTTTAATTTGATTCATAATTCATCTGTATTAAATGTTCGATACAAATTTTCTGCTTTTGAATTGATCTGTACTTATTGTTTTTACTGAACGATTTATGATTTTTACGACTTATTTAACTTTCTGAATTTCAATAACAAGCTATTGCTCACAACACTTAATGAACTGAGAGTCATGGCAGCACCCGCGATCATGGGATTGAGTAAAAATCCGTTTACAGGATAGAGCACCCCTGCTGCTATCGGAATTCCGATCACATTATAGATAAATGCCCAGAAGAGGTTTTGCCTGATTGCCGAAACCGTTAGTTTCGATAATTGGAATGCAAGCGGAATTTTAGTCAGGTCGGAAGAGATGATAACCATTCTGGCCGCATCCATAGCAATGTCACTCCCCTTGCCCATTGCAATGCTGACATCTGCCTGCATCAAAGCATTGCTGTCGTTAATTCCGTCGCCAACCATCGCTACAACTTTACCTTCTTTCTGGAGCTGTTTCACAAATTCGGATTTATCGGCCGGGAGTACTTCTGCTTTGTACTGACTGATTCCTGCCTTCTCCGCAATGGCCTTCGCTGTTTGAGCATTGTCGCCCGTGAGCATATAGACCTCAATACCGGATTGTTTCAATTGGTGGATCGCTTCAACGGAAGTTTCCTTAATCTCATCGGAAATGGCAACAACTGCAAGAGCTTGCTTCTCATCAGCAAAGAAAATGACCGTTTTTGCTTCCGCGAGCCACTTATTTGCTGATTCCGATAATTTCCCGTCGATAATGATACCGTTCTGACCAAGCAAAGCTTTATTCCCGACAAAATAAACTTTGCCATTTACTTCTGCTTTCGCCCCGAACCCTGTAATACTCTCAAAATGATTTACCGGAAGTGTCTCACTATGAACCAGGTAATTAATTACCGATTCGGCAAGCGGGTGTTCCGATTGTTTTTCGATATTGTACAGTACAGACTTTAAAGAATCATCCTTATTCAACCAGTGAATCCCGGTCACTTTTGGTTTACCTTCTGTAATTGTTCCCGTTTTATCCAATACAACCACATTCACTTTACGCCCAAGCTCCAGGCTTTCTGCATCTTTTATCAGGATTCCGTTTTCAGCGCCTTTACCTACTCCAACCATGATTGCTGTTGGTGTTGCAAGACCGAGTGCACAAGGACAAGCGATCACCAGAACCGTCACAAGAGAGAGAATTCCCTGTGTCCAGCCGTTTTCTCCTCCTAAGGTTACCCATAGGATCAGCGTAAGGATTGAAATAGCAAGAACGACAGGTACAAAAATTCCGGCAATTTTATCGACGAGCTTTTGTACAGGTGCTTTACTTCCCTGTGCATCCTGAACCATTTTTATAATCTGACCCAGCATGGTTGCATCACCTACCTTTTCGGTTTTGAAGTAAAAGCTTCCTTTCTGATTGATTGTTCCTGCAAATACTTCGGAACCTTCGGTTTTCTCTACAGCCAACGGCTCTCCGCTCAGCATGCTTTCATCCACGAAAGATTTTCCCGAAACAACCCTTCCGTCAACGGCAATCTTTTCTCCGGGTTTTACAATGATCGTATCACCGATATTCACTTTCACAATTGGTATTTCTTCCGGTTCACCTTTGCTATTCAGGATCGTCACTGTTTTGGGCTGAAGTCCTATCAGTTTTTTCAAAGCCGAAGAGGTGTTTCCTTTGGCCTTCTCTTCGAGCAGTTTACCCAGGAGAATAAAGGCAATCACTACAGTTGCCGCCTCAAAATATACATGTGCATGCAATCCGCGGCTATGCCAGACTTCCATGAATAAGGTATTGAAAACACTAAAGAGGTAAGCAATCCCCGTACTCAGTGCTACAAGCGTATCCATGTTTGCCGAACGATGTTTCGCCTGTTTCCAGGCATTGATAAAGAAATCTTTACCAAGCCAAACAATTACAGGAGTCGAAAACGCCCACATGATGTAATTCGCATAAGGAATGTCCATGAAGAACATCCCGATAACAACAACCGGAACTGACAATAAGATTGAGCCAAACGTTTTCAACTTCAATTTCCGGAACTTTTGGCTATGCAGTTCTTCCAGCGTGTCGTGTGCAGATTCTGTTTCGTCGATCATCAGATCGTACCCGATCGAACGCATGGCTGTTTGCAGTTCCTTTGGGTTCGTCATCGTTGGAATATATTCAATGGACGCCATCGTGTTGGCATAGTTTACAGATACTCCGACAACTCCCTTGGCGCTTTCCAGAATGGTTTGGGCACTTATCGCACAGGAAGCACAAGTCATATTCAATACCGGGAAATTCTTTTTCACCGTTGTGACACCATATCCGAGGTCACGAATTGTTTTTACAGCATTCGGGAGAATGTTGAAGGCCTTTGTTTCATTGATGACTGCCCGGTTGTTGTTCAGTTCTACCTTATGGGTGGTGACACCCTCGAGTTCCTTCAGTCCTTTATCAACAATGAGTGCACAATGTTCGCTTTCCACTCCTTCCAGAGGTATGTAAAGCAATTCGCGGTCTGTTGTTTCCATAATTTTCAATTTATACTACAAAGTTCCGTTGAAATTGATGGATATGCCTTATGATATTTCCTGATAGAGTTATGACTTTTACAACAAATCGAGTGGTTTACGCTTAGCGGCTCTGATACTTTTGAAATGACTGGGTGTGAGTCCGACCACTTTCTTGAACTGTGTACTTAGGTAAGCCACGCTGCTGTACCCCATCTGATCAGCAATTTCGCTGAGTGAAAGTTCGTCGTAAACGAGCAATTCCTTCACGCGTTCAATGCGCTGTGAGATGTAAAACTTTTCAATAGTTGTTCCTTCTACCTCCGAGAATAGATTGCTTAGGTAATTATACTCTATTGGAATGGATTGTGTCAGGTAATCCGAAACGTTCATGTTTAATTGTTCACCGGAATGATGCACCAGTTCCACTACCAAATTTTTAACCCGTTCAATCAGTCTGCTTTTCTTATCATCAATGAGTTCAAAACCCAATTCACGGAAACGCAAAATCATCCGCTCTTTGTCTTCACCACTTAGTTCTTCTTTCAACTCTACCTCACCCAATTCTACCGTAACGGGGTGAAGCCCGAGCTGTTCAAGCTCAGACTTCACTACCATTTTACAACGGTCGCATACCATGTTTTTAATATAGATCTTCATCGTTACCGGATGATTTCAGTTGTTTTTCCGCAAGTTAGCATAGAACTTCCGTAATAGGGATTTTTCACTGCATTTTCCCTGCTCAACCAATCTGCTCCTTCCCCATCCTTGTACATGGGGCAATGCTGCAGGTAAACCGGTTTGCCCGGTTTGAAAACTTTAACCAGGGCAAGCATGTTTTGAGAAAGCATGGAAAAATGTTCCCGTTGCTGTGCAATGTCTTTTGTTTCAGCAATATTTCCGGCATGTTTCAGCAAGTCTTTCTCTGCTTTCATCCATGCAGTATGTTCTTCCGGCGACATTGCTTTCATATCAACTGCTTTAATCGACTTAACCAGCGACATTGCTTTCGAAGCCGAAGTATTTCCATCATCTTTTACAAGAGCATCCTTCAATGCGAAGTACTGATCATATACAGTAGAAAGTGCCTCAGTCTTTTCCTGTTTTTTTACAAGTGTATCGTTCTTCGGTGCATCTTTGACCGGATTACTGGTGTTATTAACCCGGACTTCTTTTTTGATGCGTGTATAGTGGCAGCATCCCGGAAGTTTGGAATATGCTTCATCAGGAGCTAAGAACTCTTCGTTATCGTAGCCTGCATAAGCCACTTTCTTTAGAATTTCAGATGCAGACGTTTTCACGGAATCATACGTAAGACGCATTATTTTTGTGTCTTTATTCCATTCAGCTAAAGAAAGACCTTTCTTATTGGCTGCTGTTTCGATGGTGTTTTTACACATTTCACAATTACCTGCTACCTTATAGTTTTCAGTTTTTGCATTTTTTATTTGGGCTGCACAAGCGGTGAATGTCAATAATAAGGACATTCCCAGCATGAGGTGCTGTAACTTTTTCATAAATCTGATTTTTTATTGAATAATTTAATGGGATTACCTGCCGATAAGGGCATTAGAATAAGCTGATTTGCTAAATTCTATATCAGAAAAGAGTCGTTCTGAATGTAAATTGCCGCTTTGAATCTGCCGGGTGGAAGATCCGGACTGTAAGTCAAAGGTGTTTTCAACGAAATAGTAAGCTCTTTTCGATTGAAATCAAAATGAAACTTTACTTCTTCCGGTTCAACTGAATCCTGAATCTTAGGATGTGAAACAAATTCCTTTAGCTGTTGATTTTCGAGTTTTAAAGAAAAAATGACCTCTTCACAACATTTCCGTTTTACCAGCACATTGTTTTTCAGAGGAACAGCTCCGCAGGAACAGTTCATTTTTGTTTTGGTGCCAAACAAAGAAACATCAGCCAGTTTCCCACCACAATAGTGTGTCGATACCGTCATTCCGGTTGCCGGAAGGAGATACAGAACCATTATTATCAGTGAAAGAATCCGTTTCATTTTCTCATTTGATTACAAACAAATGTAAAGCACCCATTGTCTTAAAACAACTTTTTTGAACACGAAGTTAAAAAATGACTTCTTAGCTTTCCCATAATTAGGATTCTTTTTGAATTTTGTTATTTTCCTGATATCATTCAAAGAGCTTATATTTAGCCTTGTGAAAACTATTTTGGTATATTTTCTTGCAGCGTTCTACTTTCTTATAAGTGTGAGGCTGACAGTGAATGTCCATTATTGCGGAGGCAAAGTCCAGAAGGTTTCTCTTGTCGGTTTCAGTAAACACAGATCATGCTGTGAAGGCAAACCGATGAAAAAGGGTTGTTGTGAAGATGTTCAGCTTTGCTTTAAAAAGAATAGTGTAGATCAGAAAACATCCTCTTCCATTTTATTCTTTTCGTCTGTAATTCCTGAAACTCCATATCAGACATTTATTGCAGAAGCTGATCGCGAACTTTATGTTCCCAAGGTTATCCGGCCTTCGGTACATGCCCCGCCTCCCGAACTGAAGATCCCCATTCATTTAAAACATTGTGTATTCATCATATAAATCTTGAGAATCCTTTCTCAAGCGATGCTTGATTTGTCCCAAATTAATAATCAATATGAATGAAAATGAAAAAAACATTTGTGCTGTCACTTACTCTGATAGCTTCCGTTCTTTTTACTTCTTGCAGCTCATCGGGTGAGAAGTTCAGTTCTTATCAATGTCCTATGAAATGTGAAGGTGCTAAAACCTACGAAAAAGCAGGGACTTGCCCGGTATGCCATATGGAATTGGAGGGCATTCAATAAAAATAAAACGCAATCATTATGAAAACAATACTTTTAAAAAGCCTGTCGGCAGCTGCATTTACATTGCTGACATTCCTGGGAAACAGTCAAACTACTGCAATGAATTTTTCAGGACCCGACTGCAGCGGAAACAATGTAGACCTATTTTCTGACCTGGATGCAGGAAAGGCTGTCATGCTGATCTTTTACATGCCGAACTGCGGTTCTTGTCCGCCGGTTGCTTCCAAAATGCAAACAATGGCAAACAACATTAATTCCACTCATCCCGGATTGGTAAAAGCCTA
>CAMPIU010000017.1 GCA_946886545.1 uncultured Flavobacteriales bacterium
CAATAAATGGGATCATAATTAAAGAAGATAAGGTGAAATATTTTGAAAAGGGTAAAGAAATTATATTCGGATCATTTTTATTTATTAAATCGACAGACTTAACAACTCCAAAGGAACTATGAAAATAAAGGGATCTGAAGACAAAGAAACTCATTCTGACTGAAAGAAATGAATAGATGTCCATACTATCCGTAGTCCGAAAAGAATAACAATCCAATAATTCGTATCCCGATAATTATCGGGACGGCATTCGTAATTCGGAATTACTATGTTATTTTTGGATACCGAATTTTTTAGTATGAATCCAACGGAAGCACAAAAAAGAATAGAACAATTAACGAATGAATTAACTCAGCATAATTACTCTTACTATGTAGAGAGCAATCCGACTATTTCCGATTATGAATTTGACTTGTTGTTGAAAGAACTTCAGGACCTGGAAGCTCAGTTTCCGGAATTTGCTTCTGATTTGAGTCCGACAAAACGGGTGGGAGGAGATATCACTAAAAAATTTGAAACTGTTGTACATCGATTTCCAATGCTTTCCTTATCGAATTCTTATTCGGAAGAAGAGATCGTAGAATGGGAGCAGCGCCTGAAGAAATTAGCAAGCGGTCCTATTGAATATGTATGCGAACTGAAATACGATGGAGTAGCTATCGGCATTCGCTATGTAAACGGAAGATTTGCCAGGGCGGTAACTCGCGGTGATGGAACGAAAGGAGAAGATATTTCTGCAAATGTAAAGACAATTAGAACTGTTCCCTTAACATTGAAAGGAGATTATCCCGATGATTTTGAAGTCCGGGGAGAGATCTTTTTTCCACGCAAGAATTTCGAAGCAATGAATAAACAGCGCGAAGAACTGGGAGAACCTGTGTTTGCGAATCCCCGAAATTCAGCCTCTGGGACATTGAAATCTCAGGATTCAAAAATTGTTGCTGAAAGAGGCTTGGATTGTTACTTATACGGTGTTTATGGCGACGATCTGCTAATGGAGTCTCATTTGGAAAGTGTACAGAAAGCTAAGGAATGGGGGTTCAAAACTCCGCCGGAAGAGAAAAAATACATTATAAAAACTACCTCCATTGAAGGAATTATGGACTTCATCCATTATTGGGACACAGAACGCTATAACCTCCCTTTTGATATTGATGGAATTGTAATCAAGGTAAACGATTACGATCAGCAGTCCGACTTAGGGTTTACGGCAAAATCTCCTCGTTGGGCCATTGCTTACAAGTTTAAAGCTGAGCGGGTTTCTACCAGTTTGGAAGAAGTAAGTTATCAGGTTGGAAGAACAGGAGCAATTACACCTGTAGCAAATCTGAAACCGGTGTTGTTGGGCGGAACAGTGGTGAAGAGAGCTTCACTTCACAATGCTGACCAGATTGAAAAATTAGATTTGTATTTGGGTGATGAGGTATTCGTAGAAAAAGGAGGAGAGATCATTCCGAAAATAGTGGGAGTAAATACAGATTCACGTAAATCTGGTGCAGATAAAGTTATTTTTATCGAAAAATGTCCGGAATGTGGTTCTCCATTGCATCGAAGGGAAGGCGAAGCACAGCATTATTGCCTGAATGACCTGGTTTGTCCGCCGCAGGTAAAAGGTCGGATGGAACATTTTATTTCACGGAAAGCCATGAATATTGACGGTTTGGGAGCCGAAACCATTGATTTGTTATATAAAAAAGGATTGGCAACGAGTGTGGCTGATCTATACGATTTGACCTTTGATCAGGTAGTGAATTTAGACCGCATGGCTGACAAATCCGCAAATAACCTGATCCAGGGAATTAAGAATTCGAGAGGCATTCCGTTCGAACGCGTATTGTTTGCATTGGGAATCCGTTTTGTTGGAGAAACTGTCGCAAAAAAATTAGCAGCTGCGTTTAAGAATATTGATGCAATTGCAAAAGCAACTTACGATGAATTAATTGCTGTGGATGAGATCGGGGAGAAGATCGCCATTGCAGTACAGCATTTTTTCCAGGATCCGCGTGCACTTCAAACGATCGATCGCCTGAAAGCTGCCGGAATCCAGTTTGAAATAGAAGAAGTGGCTCTGGATTCGAATGAGCTGGAAGGGAAAACATTCGTTGTATCAGGTGTTTTCTCCAGGTTTAGCAGGGATGAGATCAAGTATTTGATTGAAAAGAATGGTGGAAAAAATGTAGGATCAATTTCCGCAAAGACTTCATTCGTTTTGGCAGGTGAAAATATGGGCCCGGCGAAACTGGAGAAAGCAAGCTCCCTTGGAATCCCTATTATTTCCGAAGACGATTTCCTGGCGATGATCTCAAATTAAGAATCGGGCAATGAGTTCCAACCATTTGACATCTATGTGTTCAGGTTCTATACGGTCCATTTCTTCTCCGTTGAAGCTTACATTGTCTGCATTCCATGTTAAATTCCCTTCAGCAAAGTACCGGATTTGCTCTCCCTCACTTTGATCCATGGATTGAAACGACAAAACTGTAATCTGTTCCTTTCGAACCGTAGATAAGTCTGCTACTGGTTCACTATCACTGCGAAACTTCAGTGAAGCAGTGTTCTCATTCTCATTCTCATTCTCATTCTCATTCTCATTCTGTTTCTTATTCTGCTTCTGCTTCTGAATCATCAGCCATTTATAAACAAGGCTTTTGTCTTCCGTTTGAATATCGGTTCGTTTGATCTCAACAATGAGTTTGTATGCATCCTCAAAACAAAAAAGCACCTTAAAAGGAAATAGATTCGTCGTCATAAAACAAAACTACTTGAAGGAATTGACAATTAAAAATTGAAAAGTAGAATTCTCTTCAAAGTTCTGCTTTTCTCTTTGAGAATCAGAACTTCAGTATTCCTTTGTTGTATAGTTATTTTAGGACAAGGCATTGGAAAAATTTGAAGCGTAGATAGAACGTAGGTAGAGCGACTATAGAGCGACTTTTGTGTCAATTTTTAACATTATGAATAACTTTTAACTTCATTCGTAATTAGCATTCGTAATTCGCAATTGATTTTGTAATTTCGTAAAGACTTTTTACTGTTTAAAATAATTACAATGAATCTATTTAAAGGAACCGGAGTTGCATTAGTAACACCATTCAATGCAGACATGTCGATCGATTTTCCGGCATTGCGCAGATTGGTACAGGAACAAATTTCAGGAGGGACGAATTACTTAGTGGTTCAGGGAACTACCGGTGAATCCCCGACTTTAAACAGTGAGGAAAAAAAACAGGTGCTGGAAACTGTTTTAGAAGCAAATAAAGGAACTTTACCGATAGTTTACGGAGTTGGTGGAAACAATACCGTTGAAGTTGCAGAAACACTCAGAACCGTTCCGAAAGGAGTCGACGGAATTCTGTCAGTAGCTCCGTATTATAACAAACCGACACAAGCAGGTTATATTGCTCATTACAAAGCATTGGCTTCGGCTACCGATTTGCCTATTATTTTATATAATGTTCCGGGAAGAACAGGATCAAATGTTCTTGCTGAAACAACCCTGGAATTGGCAGAGATCAAAAACATTGTTGCTATGAAAGAAGCTTCCGGTAACCTGGAGCAGATTATGGAGATCATTCGCTGCAGACCTGAAGGATTTTTAGTCCTTTCCGGAGATGATGCAATCACATTACCCTTAATTGCTGCAGGCGCTGATGGTGTAATTTCAGTGGTGGCAAATTCTTTCCCGCTTCAGTTCAGCCAAATGGTTGCCAGTGCATTGAACGGTGATTTTGAAACAGCAAGAAAACTCCATTATGATTTGTTGCCGGTAACCAAATTGCTTTTTGCAGAAGGAAATCCGGGGGGAGTTAAAATTGCATTGGAAAAATTGGGGTGGATGAAACCGTATATGCGCCTTCCTTTAGTACAGGTTTCCGATGGATTAAAAACGAAGATCGTTGAAGAAACAATCAAATTGATGAAATAAATTTGAGATGCTCTGATGTTTAATTTCTTCAGGCATGCCGGCTAAAAGTCCCGGAAACAAAAAAACTGACTAAATAATCACGCGATTCATTGAAAATTAATAGATTCGCACTAAATTACTTGACGATGAAAAATAAACTAATCTTAGGTAGCGTCTTGTTAATGTTCGCTTATGCTTGTGGTTCGGGAGAAGAAAAACAGGAAATAGCAACAGTTGAAGAACAAGAAACCGTAGAGGCTGCTAATGTAAACTATAATATTCCATCGCCTTCGGAGCAATTTGCTTTGATCTCTAAGATGGACGCTGTGAAGAATACAAAAATCTTACACGATCCTGCATTGGCAGACAAGTATTCCAACTCTTCTCAAAAAGCCTTGAATTTTGGTGTTTATACTGCTGATGTAGCATATTTGACTTCATTTAACGAAACAAATAAGTATTTGAGCTATTTCGGTAAGTTGGAGAAACTGGGTTCTGATATCGGTGTTGCTCAGGTATTTGGAAATGAATTGGGTGAACTGGCTAAGAAATGGGACGGAAACGCAGATTCATTATTCAAATTAAGTGATGATGTTTATAACCGTACATTTCAGCGCTTGATTGAGATCGATAAAGGCGATGAACTTTCATTAATGCTTGTCGGCGGATGGATTGAATCCATGCACTTAATGATCGGAAGTTCAAAAGGTTTTGGTAAATCTCCCAAATTGGATCAGGCTTTGGCTGACCAAAAATTAGTGGCTGAGAACTTGTTGGAGTTTTTGGTAAGCTACCAGGATAATGGAGCTGTAAAAGAATATTCTGCTGCTGTAGAGGAGATTCTGAAAGTATATGAACAATTGGATTGCAACTCTGGTGAAACACAGGTGCAGAACTCTAACGGGAAATTAACTTTTTCCGGAGGTGATAGCTGTAAAATGACACAAAAGTGTTTTGATAACCTATCGAAAAAGATCAAAGAAATACGTACTAAAATTATAACTGCTTAACTTTTTAGCTATGAAATTTATATTAACAGTAGCCCTACTATTTGGTTTTGTGTTTAGTTTTGCTCAATGCCCGCCTGCTGAAGCATTCATGAAGAAGAAAAAAAACAAAGATGCATACAGCTTAAACTCCCAATCGCGTTCAGGATCAATTGCTTCAGACGAATCGTATGAAATGTCTTTTATTGCACATCAGGGACTTGATTACCGCTTAACAACTGTTTTAGGTGAAGGAAGCGTCGGAACACTGAACTATGAGATCTACGAAATGGTAGTTGAGAAAAAAACTGAAGGAGAAAAAGAGACTTTTAAAAGAGTGAAAAAAGTATTGGCATCTTCAGGAAATGCTGAGGTTTTGGAGTTTACATCAGATAAATCACGTAAAATTTTCATCAATGTTTCCATTACAGGTGGAGATAAAAAGAAATTGGCATGTGTTGGTGTTTTAATCGAAACCAAACGTTCTGAAAAAACAGGGTTTTAATCCGTTTTAAATCATATTGAAAAACAGTAGGGGCGGAAAATTTTCCGCCCCTACTGTTTTTCACCGGAGGCTATTCACAATCCGGATTGCATAATTTGCAATCTTCAAGTCGGAATTCATAATCGGGAATTCGTAATTTCACAACATGTATCAATCATCACATAAAATATTGGAGTTTGTCGAACAAGCTCAGTCAATTGTAATCACTTCGCATAAATCCCCGGATGGAGATTCAATCGGTAGTTCGCTCGCCTTGTTTCATATTCTGAAAAAATGGGGACGGAACGTACAGATTGTTCATCCTGATCCTGCACCTGTTTTTTTGCATTGGGTTCCCGGTCAGGAACAAATCATTGATTTTGAAACGAAACGTGAGCAGGCCGTTGCAGCAATGCAATCAGCTGATCTCATCTTTTGCCTGGATTATAATCACCCGTCGCGGGTTGGAGACCACATGCAGGTGCTTTTGATGGAATCGACGTCCAATAAAGTGATGATCGATCATCATTTACATCCGGCAGATTTTTGTCAGGCTGTTATCTCGGAAACAGCTGCGTGTTCAACTTGTGAGTTAGTATACTCGTGGATCAAAGATATCGGTCGTTCGGATGATATAGATCAAACTTCCGGAGCATGTATTTATTTGGGAATTATGACGGATACTGGTTCTTTCCGTTTTCCTTCTGTAAGTCCCGGTACTCATGAGATTCTGGCAGACCTCTTGCGGAGAGGAGTGAAACATTATTTGGTTCATGAATCGGTTTATGACACGAACACCGTTGACCGGATCAAGTTGAGAGGTTATGCCTTGTCCGAAAAACTGGTTTGTTTGAATGATATTCCTGTAGCTTACGTTTCCCTTTCCGAAAAAGAATTGGAGAAATACAATTATCAAAAAGGCGATACCGAAGGGCTGGTAAACCAGATCCTTGGGATTCAAGGGGTTAAAATGGCAGTTTTGTTCGTTGAAAAAGAAGGGAAAGTCAAGATCTCTTTCAGGTCAAAAGGTGATTATTTTGTCAATGAACTGGCAAATACGCATTTCGAAGGTGGTGGACATGCCTATGCTTCCGGCGGTATTTCCACTGAAAGCCTTGAGAAAACTGTAGAAAAATTTGTAACATTTGTAAAAGATTTCATTCCTAAAGCATGATAAAAAAAGAGTTCGCTTTCTGTTTGTTGCTTTTTTGCTCTTGCGCAGAAGAGGAGAAGCCGCCGAAACCTGTTCAGTGGAACATGGAAAAGTCTACTGAAATGAACAAAGAATTAGCGATAGAAGAAAGCATTAATATCGATCTTTACTTTGCCCAGCATGAAAATTGGGAGGTGAAAGAAACAGGAACAGGTTTGCGTTATGTTATTTTAAAAAAAACAGATGGTGCTTTTCCTGAACCGGGAATGGATGCCAGAACACAATATAAAATAAGTTTGTTGGATGGCACGGAAGTGTACAAAACAGCTTCGGATGAGGTGGATATCTTCCGGATTGATAAAAGTGATATGGAATCTGGAATTCATGAAGGAATAAAATTGATGCGGGTAGGAGAAAAGGCAAAACTGGTCTTTCCAAGTCATCTTGCACACGGATTGGTAGGCGATTTACAGAAAATCCCGCCGCTTTCACCTTTGGTTGTTGATATTGAATTAATTGGAATAGAATGAAAAAATTAAAATACATAGCTCTCGGTCTTTTTATCTCTGCCTGTACATCCGGTGTTGAAAGAACAGAAGATAAACCGGCGCCAACCACACGTGATTCCGGAAGTGAACTATCTGAGTCAGAACAATTAATCGAACCGAAAAAACAAGTGGTCGACAAGAAAAGCTTCCCGAATGGAATTCAGATTCAGTGGTTTGAAAAAACAGATGGAGCACCGATCCGGGAAGGATCAGTTTATGAGATTAATTTCAAAACAAAACTTCAGAATGGAGAAGTGGTTGATGGAAATTATAAACTGCAAAGAGATATGCTTCCCTTTTTGGTGGGATATGGAATGCAGACACCGGGATTTGATCTGGCAATAAAAGAATTGAGAGTGGGTGATTTCGTTGAAATCTTTATTCCGGGTAAACTGGCAAGAGGTAAAAAAGGGATTCCCGGAGTTATTCCACCCGATGCTCCCAATATTGTAATGCTCCGGATAGGAAAAGAAATAAAACCAACAAAAGTCATTGACGGTGTGAAGGTATGGGAACTGGAAGAAAATCCTGAAATGACTGATACCAAAGTGGGAGAAAGTTCAAACTTGGCGATCCATTATTTTGTCGGTACAAAATCAAATCCGAGATACGATAATTCATACCAGAGAAACACACCTTTTGCATTTGGAATGAAAGATCCTTCCCTGATTCCGGGATTGAGAAAAGCCATGTTAAATACAAAGATGTATGATAAATTGTATATTCTCGTTCCTGCAAAAGAAGCTTATGGTTCCAGAGGATATGTGGACTTGGTGAAACCCAATGAAGATCTGTTTTACGATGTAATTATCATGGATGTAGACGGAAAATCAGTCAAACAAAATGAAAATTGAGAATGTAAAATTGAAAAGGAAGACAAAGTGTTGATTAGGACCAATTCCCTTTTCAATTCTCCATTTTACATTTTCAATTTTGAAGTTATGAACTTGTAAATGTTGGAATTAACGTTTTTTCGCAAGTGAAATTTGGCTTTTTTTTGTTAGTTTTGCGACACCCAGAAAATACCAAAGGCTTTAATTATGAACAAATTTCTTTATTTCCTACTCCTATTTGTTTCATTTTCGGGATTGGCTCAAAGTCCAATCGATACTGTTAACACTGAAAAAGGTGAGATGGTAATCTACTCCAATCGAACATGGAAATTCTTGTTGGATGAAGAGTTTGATGGCATCATGAATGAAGCGCTTTTTAATATTATTCAGGCAGATACAAATTTAAATCTGGTTCAAACCTGGAATAATGATCTTTGTTTCACTTCTGAAAGAACCAATGACCTATCCCGGATGAATGATACCATTTGGTTGTGTTTGGTAGACGACATGCATAAGGACTTTGTTTCTCCGGTTCCGGGTATCGTAACTTCCCGTTATGGATACAGAAAAGGAAGATATCACAATGGAATTGATTTGAATCTTAGAACGGGTGATACGGTAAAAGCTGCGTTTTCCGGACGTGTAAGATACGCAAAGTGGAATGACGGTGGTTTTGGTAATTTAGTGATTATTCGTCACCACAACGGACTGGAAACGTTTTACGCACATCTTTCGAAGCACTTGGTTGCTCCCGATCAGGAAGTAAAAGCCGGTGAACCAATCGGTTTGGGAGGAAATACAGGACGTTCATTCGGAGCTCATTTGCATTTTGAAGTTCGTTTCTATGATTCACCCTTGAATCCGGAAGAAGTGATTGATTTTGCAAAGAAAGAATTGAAGGACGAAAATTTGCTGGTTCAGAAAAGATTGTTCAGACCTGGTGCTAAACCGAGTGACGAAGAAATTTCAGGAGAATCTATAGCAGCTGTTCAGGCTAGAACGGAAGCGGCAGGTGCCAGAAAATACTATAAAATCAGAAGCGGAGATACTCTTTCACAGATTGCTTCCAAAAGCAATACGACAGTTTCAAGACTTTGTAAACTCAATGGAATCAGACCGACAACACTTTTACAGGTTGGTCGACAACTGCGTGTGAGATAAAGATGAATTACCTAAATTCTTCGTTTAACTAATTTTTTTTACTGTTAAAAATTTGGTTGCTAAAAGCGGTTTTCCTAAATTGCTGATATGTCATGCAACTATAGAATCGTTTTAGTAACGGATGGAGGATCAGACGCCTTACTTGTCCCAATTGTTGGGTTAAGTGCTTTGTCGCGCCGTATCCATGCAGTTGACATTGACAAATCCCTTTATAACTGGATTGATTTATTGGTTGCTTCCGGTGATAGTGTTTTATTGGCGAGCCTTCTGGCAAAACAGGAAATCTCTTTAATAGAAGAATTGGGATCATTGGAGAAATTGCTTCGATATCAGAATAATGGCTACAGCAAAGAGATGGTTTCCCGTTTGTTTGATGAAGAAGATACCTTATTTGCATTGAGAAAACATTTTTTGTTCATGACCTATGATGTCGATTCCGATGAGTTGTTTCATTTTTCAGATAGCAGACCAACCCAGCAATCCATAAAATTAGATTCTGTTTTAAAAGCCTGTATGGGCAATCCCAATGAGCAGCAGTTCATTAAATTGGGTTACAGAAGATTGATGAATGCAAGTCAATTTGCCCCGAATCCTATTTTACAAGCCATGCATTACGCGGATTGCCTGTACCAGGATGATTCGGTTGTAATCGTGAGCATTGGTTCGGGAAAACACAAGGATGCAGATTTGGAGCAACAATTCTCGGAACAAGCCCAGTTGCAATTTGAAGAAGAATTGCGCAAACATAAGAAATGGCATTATTTCAGATTTGATCCCGAATTTGAAAGAGATGACTCCATGGAAACCAAGATCGAAAAGACACGCAACTACTTTGAAGATGAGGCTCCCAATATGGATCGCTTGCTGCGCCTGATGGAAATTAAATCCGGGAAATTGGTTTAAAAATGCAAAATCGCTTAAGGTTAACAACTATTCGGAATTCGTAATTCTTTTGTTAAGATTTCAGAAACAATATTTCAAGGAAGTTTGCCGTTATGCTATTTCTCCTATTTTTGTCGTCATGAAATGGATTTTCTTAATTCTCACTATAGTAACGCTTGGTAGCTGTAATTCATATAACCGCATTTTAAAATCGGATGACTATGAGGCTAAATTCAATGAAGCGAATCGCTTATATGATGCTGAAAAGTATGAAAGATGTGTGGGCTTGTATGAACAGGTTTATCAACGTAGTCCGAGATCCCCGCAAGGAGAAGTTGCTTTTTACAGGTTAGGAAAAGCATGTTTTGCTGTGGAAGATTGGTATTTGGCGAGTTATTACCTGGCGGCTTTTCAAACGAAGTTTCCATATTCCCCGAAAGTAGAGGAAACGATGTTCCTGGCTGCTGTTTGTGCTGTGCAAAATAGTCCTGAAGTGTCATTGGATCAGCATGAAACGGAAGTTGCTTTGAATGAATTACAAGGCTTTGTAACCCGTTTTCCAAATTCGGAATTGCTGGATACCTGTAATTTAATTATGGATAAGTTGCGTTTCAAATTGGAAACAAAGGATATGATGACGGTGAGACTGTATTCTAAAACGGAAAATTACCGGGCTGCTGTAGTCAGTGGAGAACAATTTTTAGATAATTATCCAAGATCGATCTACAGGGAAGAAGCATGGGCAATTTTGATCAGAAATTCCTATCATTTGGCAAGCAATAGTGTTGATTCGAAAATCGAAGAGCGAATTGAAAAAACAAATGAGCGATTTAACATTTTTCTTGTAGAATTCCCAAATTCAGACTATCTTCGCGAATTCGAAGGGTATATTGAAAAATTGAAAAAAGTCAACATTCCCGTATCTAACAAGTAAATAAATAGAAGAAATGAGCTTCAAAAACAACAATGCTGAGCGTTCAACAGTTACGCGTGATACAATAGATTTAGAACAAACAACAGGTAATATCTATGAATCAATTGTAGTATTGTCTAAGAGAGCAAATCAGATTAGCTCTTCAATGAAAGAAGAATTGACTGCTAAATTGCAGGAGTTTGCTTCGTCAACGGATAATTTGGAAGAGATCTTCGAAAACCGTGAGCAAATTGAAATCTCTCGCTTTTATGAGAAACTTCCTAAACCGGTTGCTGTTGCAATTGAAGAGTTGAAAGAAGGACAAATCTATACTAGAAAAAATCAAGAGTAATCTAAACTCGATATGTCTTTGGAGGGGAAAAAGATTCTGGTTGGTGTTACTGGCGGAATCGCAGCGTATAAAATTGCTTCCTTCGTAAGATTATTAAAGAAACAAGGGGCAGAGGTCAGATGTATGATGACTCCTGCCTCTTCTGATTTTATAACACCGCTAACACTTTCTACCTTATCGGAATCTCCGGTTGGAATTGAATTTTATAATTCCAAAACAGGTGAATGGACAAACCATGTGGAATGGGCTCTCTGGGCAGATGTCATGATCTTCGCACCGGTTACCGCAAATTCACTGGCTAAAATGGCCCATGGCTTTTCCGATAACTTCCTTCTGGCTACTTATTTAAGTGCAAAATGTCCTGTTTTTATTGCTCCTGCGATGGATTTGGATATGTATCAGCATCAAACTACAAAAGATAATCTTTCACGACTGGAATCCTTTGGCAATACCATCATTCCTGCTGAAAGCGGTTTTCTTGCAAGTGGCTTGGAAGGTCAGGGGAGAATGGCAGAACCTGAAGTATTGGTGCAGTATCTTCAGGATCATTTTTATGCGGATTCCAGGTTTTCGGGCAAACATTTTCTAATTACTGCCGGACCAACCTATGAGGCAATTGATCCCGTCCGCTTCATTGGAAACCATTCTTCCGGAAAAATGGGTTTTGCTCTGGCAGAAGCTCTTGCAGCTTTAGGAGGAGAGGTTATTCTGGTAACAGGACCAAGCAACCTGAATGTGAAGCATAAACAGATCCGGGTGCTTCGCGTAACTTCGGCATTGGAAATGTTAAATGCTGTGCAGGAAAACTGGAGCAAAGCCGATATCGGGATATTTGCTTCTGCAGTTGCAGATTATCGACCTGCTGTAGTGGAAAACCAGAAAATCAAAAAGACGGAAGATCAGCTTCAGATTTTACTGGAGAAGAATCCGGATATTCTATCCTGGGCTTCTTCCAACAGATCTGCTCCATCTGATCAGAAGGTCGTTGGATTTGCTTTGGAGACGCAAAACGGCATAGAATATGCTAAAGGAAAACTCGAGAAAAAGAAATTGGACGCAATCATATTGAACGAAATGGGAGAACCCGGAGTAGGTTTCGGAACAGATACGAATTCGGTAAAAGTGCTGTTTAAAAACAATAAAATGCGTAGTTTTGAGTTACAGTCAAAGCAAGAATTAGCTTTCTCTTTGTTGAATGAATTGATGAATAATCTATATGAATAAAATTCTAACCCTCGTCTTTTTGGCTCTTATAACAAGAGGATATTCCCAGGAATTGAATTGCCAGGTTTCACTTATTACGAATATCAAAACAGAAGTGACCTCAGCTGAAACAGAACTGTTCGATCAATTGAAGCAGTTAGTTACCGAATTGATGAACAATACTCAATGGACAAATGAAAAGTTCAAGGTTGAGGAACGAATCAATTGCCAATTGCAGCTGCAGATCAATACAATTAACAACGGCGCGTTTACCGGATCCATACAGGTGCAGTCGAGCAGACCGGTTTACAATGGCTCATATAATACAACCTTGTTTAATTTTCAGGATGATAATCTGGATTTCACTTATACAAGAAACAGTCAGCTGATTTATTCAAAAAATCAGTTTAGAGACAATCTTTCATCTATCCTTGCATTTTACGCTTATTACATCATTGCACTGGATTTTGATTCGTTTTCAAAAGAGGGAGGAACCAAATATTTTCAGGAAGCACAACAAATCGTTACGAATGCTCAAACTTCTCCCGGTAAAGGATGGAAGTCAAATGAACAGGGAAAGAAAAACCGCTACTGGTTGGTTGAAAATGCCCTTCAGCAATTATTTGAGCCGTTAAGAGAAACTTATTACGAATACCATCGCTTGGGAATGGACCACATGTATGATAAACCCGAAGAAGCGAAAAAAGCAATATACAACACTCTGGATAAACTTTCAAAGGTTTCGGCAGCACGCCCGAATACAATTAACATCATCAATTTTGCTTATTGTAAGTTGAATGAATTGAAGAATTTGTACTCTACTGCAAAGCCTGAAGAAAAAACGCAGATAGTGACTGTGTTGAAAAAAATCGACCCGGCAAATTCTACCAAATACGAAGAAATTTTGAACTGATGCTGAAATCCCTTTCTGTTCAGAATTTTGCGTTAATTGAGCATATTTCCCTTCAGTTCCATGATGGGTTACATGTGATTACAGGTGAAACAGGATCCGGGAAATCCATCTTATTGGGAGCCTTAAATTTAATCCTTGGAGAACGCTCCGATTTTTCTGTAATCCGAAACCCGGAAAAAAAAACCATTGTTGAAGCAGTATTTCAATTAAATCCGGATTTCAAAGAATGGTTCATCAAAGAAGATATTGATTGGGAACCTGAAACAGTGATCAGGAGAGAAATTACAAGCCAGGGTAAATCGCGCTCGTTTATTAACGATACTCCGGTGCAGTTGAATCAGCTAAAAGAACTGACTGAGCAACTGGTTTACATCCATTCGCAACACGAAACCCTGGAAATTAAAAAGACCCGCTTTCAGTTTGATTTATTGGATTCTTATGCAGATAGTTTGGGGCTTGCTCAAAATGTAGCATCTGTTTTTTATGGGATTCAGCGATTAAAAGCAACAAAAGAGCAATTGGAATCATCCAAATCAAACCAATTGCAGGAGTTGGATTATATCCGCTTTCAGTTAAACGAAATTGAGCAATTGAATTTAGATCAGGTTGATTATGCTGCGTTGGAAAATGACTTTAATAAGTTGTCGAAACTGGACGAGTTGAAAGAAGCTTATTCTTCGATTATTCAGGCAATAGACCAGGAAAGCGGAGCAACTGACCTGCTTCGAAGATTAAAAGCCCATATTGACAAATGGAAAAGTGCAGATGCTGATCTGAATGCGATTGCTGTCAGATTACACGATGTGATAGCCGAATTAGAAGATATTTCAAGGGATTCCGACAGGCAATTGAATCAATTGGAAGGTGATCCCGAAGCCTTATTCCGTTTAACCGAATCATTGGATGAATTCAATAAAATCTTAAATAAACATCATTTCTCCACTCAGGAAGAATTAAGCAATTATTACAGTACGCTTGAAAATAAGCTGAACGAATTTAACTTCTCTGATGAGCGAATTGCAGAATTGGCAAAGGAAATTGATGAAAAAGAGAAGGAATTGAGTGGATTATCCGCTAAGTTGTTTGAAAAACGCTCAACGGTTATTCCAAGACTTGAAAGCTATTTGCTGGAATTGTTGAGTGAAATGAAGATGGAGCATTCCAGTTTCCGGATTTTACTCACCCGTTCTGAAAAACCGGATTCCAACGGAGGAATGTCGATCCAGATTCTGTTTTCGGCGAATAAAGGTTTGGAATTGAAACCCATTGAAAAAGCAGCAAGCGGCGGGGAATTATCGCGTGTGATGTTAGCTATTCAATTGATCATGAGCGAGAAAAAATCCCTTCCGACCTTAATCCTGGATGAGATCGATACGGGAGTTTCCGGTGAAGTGGCTTTGAGAATGGGAAAATTACTCAAGCAAATGGGAAAACACCTACAGGTCTTTGCAATTACCCATTTACCCCAAGTTGCCGCGAAAGGAGATTACCATTTTGAAGTCTCCAAATCACATGAAAACAGTCAAACAATTTCTCAGATCCATCAGTTGAGCAATGCAGAAAGGATAGAAGCACTTGCAAAATTGATTTCCGGAGAGCAGGTAACAGATCTGGCACGCTCCTCAGCGATTGAACTCATGAATTAAAAGGCGCTTCTCAATTTTACATTTTCAATTTTCAATTCAAACTTGGTGAATTATCTAACAAATAAACAACCCTCGACATTTCTTTCCGTATCTTTACTAAATAAACTTCAGGATTATGTTTAAAATTGTTTGGTTAACACTTTCACTGGCTACTACCGGTTTTACTTCTGAGACTGCAATTTCCGAGCAATCGGTCTATTCAAATTCAGGTGAGGTAATTAAAATGCGTATTCAAGGTCATAAAGTAAGTTGCCAACCGGGTTCTGACGAGGTCAAAGAGTGCTATTTGGTTCAAAAAGAAGCGAGTATTGGCAAGGAAAACTGGGAGGTTTTGCAGCAGCCGATTGAAGGATTTGATTTCGAAGAAGGATATACTTATGATTTGATTGTCAAGGTAGAGGTTTTACAAGATAAAACAGGACCGGATAGATTCAAACATACCTTAGTTCAAATAATTTCGAAAATCAAGGAGTCATAATTGTTTTTTCTCCTATATTTAAATCATGGAGAAAAAATGGATAGTAACAGGTCTTGTATTAATCATCACTGCAATTATTTTAGGAGCATTCGGGGCTCACGGATTAAAAAGAGTAACTTCGGATGAAGCTATTTTAACTGCTTTTGATACCGCTACAAAGTATCAATTTTTTCAAGGTTTGGGCTTTCTTATTATTCCCTTCGTAATTGCTCGTTTTACTATTCATGGAAAAGCAATTTTCATTTTAATGTTACTTGGCACTATTTTCTTTTCAGGAAGTATTTATGGTTTAACTTATTCAAAAGTTCATACAAGCGGATCCATGTCAAAAGTCTTTGGCCCGGTAACCCCAATTGGAGGACTTTTAATGATTTTAGCTTGGACCTGGCTGTTAATTCAAGTAATCCGCTCCCGTAATTGATGAAGTTTTCCGCAACGATATTAGGTTCTGGAACATCGCAGGGAATTCCGGTAATTGCTTGTGGGTGTCATGTTTGTACTTCTGAAAAAACAGAAGACAACCGTTTGCGTTGTTCCGTTTTGCTCGAAATTGACGGTAAGAATTATGTAATCGATGCCGGTCCGGACTTTAGACAGCAAATGCTGAAATTTAAAGTGAAGAGTTTGGAAGCCGTTTTGTTCACTCATGAACACAAAGATCACATGGCCGGTTTAGACGATGTGAGAGCCTTTAATTTCATAGAGAGAAGGGATATGGACATTTATTGTTCTAAGGCTGTAGAAACAGCATTGAGACGTGAATATCACTATGCTTTCGAAGAAGATAAATATCGCGGGCTTCCCGAAGTGACTCTTATTCATAGTGTAAT
>CAMPIU010000018.1 GCA_946886545.1 uncultured Flavobacteriales bacterium
ATTAAATCCGGCGATAAATCTATCTCTTCCGCAGTCCAAAAACTTGCTTCTGCTTTCTTATAAAAAGACCAAATATCTTCATGTTGGATTGGAAACAACACGAATCTGTTTTTGTTTTCCGATAAGATTGGTTCTGCTTTTGCCATTTTTAATTCCTTTTTTTTAAAGTCAATAATTTCTACGCCTTGGTTATTTTTCAACCATGGATCAGTTTGTGTTGGTATTCAAATTTCAGTTAGTTTCCCCTTCGATTTTGTTGTGTGTGCTCAACAAGTTTTGGCTCAAAGTGGCTTACAAAAATTGTCAAAATTCTTTCCTTTCACAATTAAAGAAATCCACAATTGATTGAGGTTTTCAACATCGCTACTTTGAAAGCCTTTAACATGAACACTTAGCGAGTTTATCAACATGACTCTTAAAGATATTCACAGTACAGAATCTGCAATTCATCGAAGAATTAGCCAGATTCGTCCAACTTCAAGTGTATTAAGACTTTCAGTCGGCTTTCCTATAAAATTAGGTGAAAAATGAATATCTTTTTTTCTTATTTTTAGTATGCTATTAACACCTGGTTGTTGATAGGTAAGCAAAGCCAAATAAACACTACTATGATACTGAATTTTTCATCGAATTTTAACAAATGGATGCGCGATTTGCTCCATGTTCTTTATCCTCAAAACTGCTTAATCTGCAAAAATGAATTCAATCAATCCAAATTGGCAATTTGTCCGATTTGTTCGAGCGAATTGGCATACACCCATTTTGAGAATTACAACGCAGTAACCAACCTGGACAAGTTATTTTGGGGAAGAGTGAAGTTGGAAGGAACTTATGCGCTTTTGCGGTTTAAACAGCAAAGTTCGACCCAACAGATCCTGCATGAACTCAAATACAAAAATAATCCGGAGGTAGGCAAGCATTTTGGAAAAGAAATCGGTCTGAAAATGAAAGGAATCGGGAAATTTTCTGATGTGGATGCGTTAATCCCGGTGCCGCTCCATCCGAAAAAAGAGTTTATCCGGGGATATAACCAAGCGGAAATAATCTGTAAAGGTATTGCTGAAAGCAGTGGTATTGAACTTAGAAAAGATCTGCTGAAAAGGGTGTCATTTACGGAAAGTCAAACGAAAAAGGGGAAAACTTCCCGCTGGGACAATATGCAAAACAGGTTCAAATTACAGAGTGTAAAAAACAGGACGCTGAAACATTTGGTCGTCGTTGACGATGTTGTCACAACGGGTTCTACGCTTGAAACTTGTGTTCGCATTCTGCAAAAAGAATTTCCACATGCGAAAATTAGTGTTGCTGTCCTTGCGGTAGCAGAATAAATTCAAAATTCCCGATTTTTTTGATGTTTGATTTTTGCATTTTGAATTAAATAGTACCTTTCGGTCATGTTAATTACTATACTTATTCTATTGTTGACCTTAATCGTAGTTCCGTTGATGTCTTTTTATTTCGGAACTCCTTTAAATGTACTTCAAGCTGAAGTGCTCACCGACATGGCAATCGTCCTGGCAATTGTAACCGGAGTTTGTTTCCTGCTTGGAGAGATCACAAGGAATAATTCTCAGATCGATAAACTCTGGAGTATTCTTCCGATCTATTATGTCTGGCACATTGCATATGCCGGAGATTTTGCGCCGCGATTGGTTTTAATGGCTGTATTAGTAAGCATTTGGGGAATCCGTTTAACTTACAATTTTTCCCGGAGAGGTGCTTATCAATGGAAGTTTTGGACGGGAGAAGAAGATTATCGCTGGAAGGTTTTGCGACAAAAACCTGGTTTCAACAACCGTTTTGTTTGGATGTTGTTCAATTTGTTCTTTATTTGTTCGTATCAAGGCTCCCTTATTTTTTTGTTTACCCTTCCTGCCTTAACCGGTTTGGGAGATTCCGCTCCGGATACCATTCAGGTTTGGGATTGGGTAATCGCAGTTGCAATCATTACCGCTGTGGTCATTGAATACATCGCGGATCAGCAGCAATATGATTTTCAATCCGAAAAATACCGGAGAATCAAAAACGGTGAAGATCTGGGACCATATTCTAAAGGATTTGTGGATACCGGCTTGTGGAAATTGGTCCGCCATCCGAATTATGCCATGGAACAAACTGTTTGGATCTTGTTTTATGGTTTTAGTATTGTTGCAACTCAAGAATTGATCAACTGGTCGATGGCAGGATGCTTATTATTAGTGGTCTTGTTCAAAGGAAGCTCCGACTTTTCGGAAGAACTGACAGCCGGTAAATACCCGGAATACATCAATTACAAGCGAAAAACTCCCCGGTTTATTCCTTTTACGAAGTTCAAAAAGTAAGTGGACTTTAAGACATCAGGATGTTAAGATATTAAGACTGAATAAGTGTAAAGTCTTTACATCTTAAGTTATTCTATTATTTCAACTTTTTCAACAACTTTGCACTATGAAAGTATTGGTCGTAGGATGTGGTGTTGCCGGAATTTGCTTAGCTCATGAATTGTTGCATAATCATGAGGTACAAATCATTGACAAAGGACAAAATGTTTCTTCAAGCGTTGCAGCAGGAATCATCAATCCGATCGTCTTCAGACGTATGACTTTAAGCTGGCGTGTTTCAGAATTCATTCCTTTCGCTTATCATAAATACCGTGAAATGGAACACCAAACAGGTGCTTCATTTTTTCACCCTTTGGTGATTCGCCGTTTATTTGCCTCTGAGCAGGAATTGGAGTTTTGGAAGAAAAAGCAAAACCTTCCGGAGTACTCGGATTATATGGAGTTGCTCAGCAAAGAAGACCTGGAATTTCCTCTTGAACAAAACACTTTTGGGACTGCACGTGTAAAACAAGCTTCCTATATTGATGCAAAAAGTTTTATCCGGGCCAACCGGGACTACTTTCAATCAAAGAAACTATTAATTGAAGAACCCTTCAACTACGATGAGTTGAACGCCAAAGAAGCAATTTACAAGGACGAAAGTTATGATTTCATTATTTTTGCCGAAGGAAAAGATTCGAGCTACAATCCGCTTTTCGGATATTTGCCTCTTCAGCAGACAAAGGGAGAAGTGCTAACCATTCAGTCAGAAACCATGTATTCCGATGAATCATTAATTCGCAAATGCTTTTTACTTCCTTTGGGAAACAAACAATTCAAGGTTGGTTCAACTTACGTTTGGAATACAGACAATACCATTCCGACAGAAGAAGGCTTTCAGACTATTACGGAGAACCTGAAATCAATCAGTGCCGAACCTTACGAAGTTTTGGAGCACAGCGCAGGTGTTCGTCCTACGGTTTTAGACAGAAGACCTTTATTGGGTTTACATCCGGAATATCCGAAAATGGCCATTGCAAACGGTTTGGGGGCAAAAGGATATATGCTCGCTCCGCTTTTGATGCATGAGCTGGTAAACCATTTATTTCAGGGGGAAGAGATTCCTAAAGATTCCCACATCAACAGATTTGCGTATCCTAAGCATTCTTGAGAATATCACGCAAATAAATCTGGATCCGCTTATTTGAACCTACAATCCAGATCACGTCATCTGCCTGAAAAGCGATGTCCGGATCCGGGTTTACAATACGATCATCATCACGTTCCAGTCCTACTACAATCCCTTTGCACATTTCACGCATCCTGGAATGGCGCATCGTTTGCCCGATCAAATCAGAATCTTCCGGGATAGAAAATGAATGTAACCCTACTTGAGTAGAATCCGACTTTGATTCTATTTGCTTTTCAGTTACCGTAATGTAATTCTTAAATGCTGTCAGCTGCTCATCTGTTCCAATAACTGAGATCAGATCGTTCGGATAAAGCACGTGATCTTGCCGCGGAATGTTAATTGTAATATCTCCACGTTCAATAATAACAATGTTGATCCCAAAAGTCTCACGCAGTTTCATAGCACTTAAAGGCAAGCCGATAATAGGCGAACGTGCGTCCAGCTTGAAGGTCGTTAAGTGAGAGTCCCAGGGAGCCAGGTAATTTTTCTCTTTTTGAGCACGTTCCCGCTCATGTAAGTTCTGCAGGAACCGGATTTCAATCCGTCCATAGAAGCGTTTGATCCGGTGTCTTTGCGTAATAAAAAGCAATGCACTAACGAGCACTCCGATCAGTGCAGCAAGTGGGGAATAATATTTTGCAAAGACAAATCCAACAAAGAAAATAGCTAAAGCAATGCGGGAAACGATCAAGGCTAAAAGCGGACCGCGATAAAGCGGCCTGGTCCAAATATTGGCATAGGTTTGTGCAGGACCACGTCTAAAGGCAAGCGCATACAAAAACGGGGCAATTAACACTAAAGTAAGCACTACGACCAGCAAGTCTTTCCATTTGTTTCCTTCGAAAAACGGAGCCAAAAAACGGTTAGATAACAAGATGATACTGATGATGACAACAGAAAAAATTAGGGTGTTGATCAAGTAAAAACGAATGAGTTTTTTCCAATCACTCGCCTCGGTAACCTGTTGTGTTCCGGAGCTGTATTTATATAACCGGTTCTTCCATTTCACCGGCATTTTCAACGTCACCCAGTCCGACATTTTTCCCGAAAAACCGATCATATAAGGTGTTGTAAACGTAGTGATTACCGAAACGGCCACCGCTACCGGGTACAAGAAATCACTGGTTACGTTTAAGGTGACACCCAATGTTGCGATGATAAATGAGAATTCACCGATTTGTGATAAGCTCATTCCTGTTTGAACGGCTACTTTGATCGGCTGACCTGCGAACAGAGCACCTATGGTTGCAAAGATCGGTTTCCCGATTAGTAGTACCAGGGTGGAGATCCCAATTGGTAAAGCATATTCCATTAACATATTCGGGTCCAGCAACATTCCTACCGAAACAAAGAAAATCGCTCCGAACAAATCTTTCACCGACTGAACCAAATGCTCAATTCTTTCCACTTTCGGGGTTTCTGCCAAAATGGAACCCATGATGAATGCCCCCAGCGCAGGTGAAAATCCGGCTTGGGAAGACAGAACCACCATTAAAAAGCACAATGCCAGGGAAAGCACGAGCAGTGTTTCATTATTCAGGTATTTCTTTAATTGTTTGAATAAAGTTGGCAGGAAGAAAATCCCGGAAACGAACCACAAAACGAGGAAGAAAATGAGTTTGATAATGGAGTAAATCATTTCCGCACCTTCAAATGACCGACTTATTGAAACAGTAGACAAAATCACCATTAACACAACCGCCACCAAATCTTCAATAATCAATGCTCCCAATACAATTCCGGCAAATTTTTGGCTTTTCACGCCCAATTCATCAAAAGCACGGAAAATAATTGTGGTGGAAGCAATACTGAGGATTCCTCCCATAAATAAGCTGTCCATCATTCCCCAACCCATGAGAATTCCCACATTGTATCCAATCAGAAAAGTCATTCCAACTCCCATGAGAGAGGTAATTACAGCTACGTTTCCAACTTTCAGCAATTTCTTAAAGCTGAATTCGAGACCCAAACCAAACAATAGGAAAATCACCCCGATTTCTGCCCAGGTTTTAATCCCATCTGATTCAACAACAGTGGGAAAGAAGTTGAAATATGGTCCGACAAGAACTCCCGCAATGATGTATCCAAGAACTACCGGTTGACGCAACATCTTAAAAATGATAGTCATTACGGCCGCTGCACCCAAGATCAATGCCAAATCGATAATTAACTCCGGAACATGTCCCATGAAAATTGTTTTGCGGTCCTACTAAGAAACCAATTTATGACGTTTCTTAAAATTAGGAAAAATGCCCCGGTTTTGGATTAAAAGGAGATTAAAATGCTTGAAAATTGGTCGGAACAACTAAAACCGGTTAAACTGAACGAATTCAGAATGGTTTCCGCTACTTAACCGTATCTCTAGTTGGAGTTTTAAGATTCAATTTATCTTCGTGACTGTCTTCCTCAAAAGAAACCTGATTTCCTGCCTTATCAAATTGGCTTGTGGAATGGTAGTATTGGATTCCACCATCGGGAGCATCGCTGTAATAAATACTTTTTACTTGTCCGTTTGAAAAATAAGTAACTTGTGCGGAAGCGTATCCTCCATAGTGCCTTAGGTTGTACGAAAATATTTCCTTTCCCTTGTTGTTGAAACCTTTAAGATTTCCATGACGTTTATCTTTGTCCCAGGTTTCCAAGGTAGAAATCTTTCCATTCTTGTGAAAACACTTTTTTAAAGTCGATCCGTCACGCTGCTTCACTATTTTGCAGTTCACTTGCGCAAAAAGAAGCGGAGTTTGAATATGGAGCAATAAAAAAAGGAATGCTGTTTTCATGAGATTCGGAAGACAATTTTGGTGCCAGGAATATTTAATCTCCAAATGTCGGATCTTTCACACATCTTTCTCCTCTTCTTTTCGTCCTATTGCCACATGAATCATACATTTCTCCACTTTTTTCAAAAAAAGTTTCTTTTCCATGCAGCGAAAACGGGTTTTTGTTCTCTACTAAAAAGAACACCTTAAAATACTAATATGAAAAGAAAACTTATAATCCCGATTGCTTCTTCAGCTGCAATTCTTTTGTTAGCCATTTCTTGTAAAAAGAATAACCCAACAACGCCAGTCAATAACTGCCCGGAAGATACACCCTGTTCGTTCTGCATTGGAGAAACTCTTTAACTGGGAACGGATAACCTCATCATTACAACTCCTTACGCACAACAGGTTCCCTTCCTTATAGACGGGCAACAAGTTGGTCCGAATCCGATTATTGGCAAAACTCCAACCGGATTTTACGGGTATGAGGGTGGAGTTTCAATAGCATTCAACAGTGAAAATACACTTGCCTGTGTTTCCAATAAAATCACTTTTGTACATGGTCGTATTCCGAACAATACAAACCCTTTCCCGTCATTGGTGAATGTACAGTTTCCCGGAACCCCTCTGATCTCTACGATCCCGGATTCCTTGAATTACTTCTTAAATCCTTACGGATATACCGTAGAGCGGTATTTCCAACCCGGCACTGTCTGGATGTCTCAAATCCCGGGAGAAAATTTTATAGGAGTAGTCGATTCGATCATCATCCGCGGGCCGGAATTTGAAACCGTAACGGTCGGTGCAAACCTGTTTGAATCGGAATTACGCAGCATTTGTGTCGCACATGAATAACTAAGTTTTTAATACACACCAGGGAGATATCCGTTACGGCGGATCTCCCTTTTTACCATTTCTATTGAAATTCAGTTCTATCCATATAGCTGTTGATGCCTTTCGGGATTCCCTTGATCCCAAAGCATTCAATGCTATTTATAAAATGCTGTCACCTAAACTTTACTACGTGTGTCTCCGCTACCTGAAAAACGATGCGGATGCACAGGATGCGCTGCAGGAAACCTTTGTCACAGCTTATCGAAAAATAGATTCTTTCCACGGTCAGGGAAGTTTTGAAGGCTGGATACGGAGAATTGCTGTAAACATCTGTTTGACTAAGCTTCGAATTGACAAAAAACAGTTTGAACAGGAAGATTATGACCTGGATAAAGCGCAGATTCTAACAGAAGAAGAAGAGTATCTTCAAAAAGAAGAAACGGAAGCCCGATTGCTCCTTGCATTAAGGGAATTGCCGGACGGATACCGGACCATCATTAATCTCGCTATTCTGGAGGATTATTCTCACCGTGAGATAGGTAAATTACTGAATATCACGGAAAGTACTTCCCGCTCGCAATTAACCAGGGCAAAAGCTGCATTGAAACTTAAACTGGAACAAAGATGAAAAACAGCGAACATAAAAAGTTGGACCAACTTCTGAAGGATCAATTATCGGAAGGAACAGCACCCGTTCCGGATTTCGTATGGGACAGAATTGAAGAAGAACTTTTTCCCAAAAAGAGAAGACGTGGCTTCTTCTGGTGGTTCTTCGGCGGACTATGTTTGCTGATAGCAGGTGGTCTGTTTGGGATCGCTTTCTCCGGTCAAAAAGCCCATTCTCAAAACTCTGCCATTTCAAAAAATTCTGATTCGGAATCATTAAACACATCTGATTTAAGAACACAGTATTCGATACATACTAACAAATCTGCAAACTTAAATTCCTCGAAAACAAAGGGGTATTCGTCAGCCACACTAATCCATCGTGAAGCGAATAATAATGCCGATAGCAATCAGAATGTAACTAAAACAATTAAACACACCAATTCCCTTACTGGTAGTTATCGGAATACAAATCCCCGGCAGAAAAAATCAGGATTCTCGATGAAAAAACATTCAGGATCCCAAATATCTCAATCCATTGGATCCGAGAATTTGCTTTCTGAAAAAACAGCGTCTGCTTCGCCTTCTGCCTCCGAACAACAGCAAACACACTTGAATAGCTTGAACACATCGATAACTGACCAAGATTTAAGGACTGACTCAACTTCAGAAAATCATCCGGCTGAATCCAAAATTGAATCCACGATGAAAGCCGATTCTATAAGTAAGAAGGATCTGAGCTATACTGAAATCCTGGCATTGGTCGAACGTGACTTTTCCAAGAATCCGGACAAAATGGAAGAAAACACGCACAATTCCCTGTTCTCATTGGGGATTTATGGGGGACCATCATTATACAATACAGCTACTTTTAAAGATTATTTTTCTTCCGGTCAATTGAGTAATCGCACCTTTGCTTCTTCCGGATTTGAACTGGGACTGCAAGCCCGTTTCAAAATCGGGAATCGGTTCCGGATTTATGCCGGATTGGCTTTCAATCAAAAACAAACTCAATTCAACTACAACTTAGCCATTACGGAAGCCGATTACTTCACCTATCTTGTGAACGGTGAAAAAGTACCCTTGGCAAATATCCGGGATGACGGAACAAACAGCTGTTTTCTGGCAAAAGATGTTCTGGTTCGTTACCAAATACAATCGACCTTACTGTCTTTGGGAACCCAATTTGAATTTCTTAAAATGGGAAGATTCTCTGCAGCAGCTGATCTCAGACTTTCCTGCAATATTTATTCATCCCTCAAACTGAAAGAAACCAAGGTTCTGGATATTCAGAAGCCAGATTCGGAGAGCTTCAGTTATTTCCAGCCGGGAGCCGGGCTTCTCTTAAATTATGAGATAAACAGTTGGATCTCTGTCGGATTATCTCCCTTCTTCGGGAAACAATTCTATTTAAAGCAATCATCTTCCGTGAAGATGGATGAGTTGGTGATCCCGGTAACTATTTCTTTCCAATTGTGACCATGAAAACTTTCTTCTTTGAGCACGATTGGAAAAACACCGCCTGACAAACTGCTCCTTTATACTTGAAGGGAAGAATTGCCTCTTCCCTTCCCTATTTCCCGTCGGGTCGGATATTCAGAAAAGTCTCCGATTTGTTTTTTATATCTGCTTTTAACCCAAAACAAATGGCTTTTGGAAAAGTTTATGATTACATGGGAAACAAGTAAAAATACCTGTTCGGGCATTCAAATTTTATTTTAACTTAGCCCCAACTTAAAAAACACTATTCATGAAAAAGAACTCTTTAGCCCTTTTATTAGGAGGAGTTACTGTTATTAGTTTAGCAGTACTTACCAATTGCACTTCCGGAAGCGATACCAAGGTCGAAAACGATTACGAAACCAGCAGCTCCCCCGATTCACTTTGTCTGGTAGATCCAAGTTGGTTCCCCCACAGTCAGACACCTGCACCCCAGGAAGGACCTGGAAGTCCCTTCGACACTTCCAGCACAACCAATCAAATTTTTCACCAATGGTCATGGAACAAATTCCTGTGGCTTACTAAACCGGACCAAGGCGGAAATCCTTTATTCCTGAATCAAAGCAAGGTACAACAGGTTACTTCACACATGGCAACTGTGAATATCCCCAGCGGAGCAACGGTTGTACTTCAGGATACAGCCCAGGCCGGATCAGAAAGTGCCGTATTGCAAACAAACCCGGATTACAATAATGGAACCGGCGCAATGGTTTATTATTCGATTCACATGAATCCGCTGATGTATAAAGCCGGACTTAATTTTGCATCCATGATTGAGAACGGTCAATTACCGGCTACCAATGAGGCTTCTTTTCCCGTTGGATCATTTGAATTGAAAGTTGCATGGGTTCCGGTTTCAGCAATTCCTGCTGCAAAGCAATCCGAGTATTATATTACCACGGCATCTCTTTCTACAAACAATGGAGTATCTTTCACAAATACCCAGGTTGCATTAATTGGAATGCACGTAGTTGGCGTTGTTCAAAATCACCCTGAATTCATTTGGGCAACATTTGAGCATGATGATCTATCGCCGGATTACGATTGGGAAGCCAATTCAGCAAGTTCCGCTACTGATCAGCTTTTGTTCAAAAACGGAACTGTAAGCGGACTCAACGGAATTTTGTACAACAGTTCAACTGAATTAGGGCAAGCTCCCAACCAGGTATTCGATTTGTTTCAATATGGAATTCCACGTAATTCGGATGGTTCATTCATGAATACTTCACAATCCGAACCGACAGATTTTCAGAATGTGGATGGGATTAATCAATGTGTGAAATCGCAATTGGATGATGTATGGGCTAATTACTTTTACAACGGATCGATCTGGCTGAATACAGACGGTAAAACCCCTTTGCAACAGGCACAACTGATTGATAGTTTAGCCGGAAACATAAGCAATGCAACTCCGGGAAGCTATGCCCGTGGTAGTTTAAATTGTGCCAATGTTACAATGGAAACTTTCACCCAGACATTTGAAACCAGTATGAGCGGAATCAATGTGGGAAATTTGGCGAATTGTTTCTCCTGTCACAGTGCTCAATCCTTTTCTTATAATGGTGACAGTGTATCACCGGTTTATCTGAGCCACACTTTCCAGGAATATTTGCTTGAACAACAAGGAAGCTCCTTTAAGAAAGCAGAGACGATCAAATCCAAAGCAGAACAACGTGTGCTGAAACGTATGCAGAAAAAATAGCTTGAAAAGAAAAAAGTAGGGGTGAAAAATTTTTCACCCCTACTTTTTGTATTTATTTACTTCACAATCCCATTTCCGGGCGCGACTTTTTTGAAATTCAGATTTTGCACGCCTTCCGTGTTCTTCACTTTCTCGAAACGGAATACCTCATTACTCACAACCCGCTGGATGCAGATATCGATCATGGTTGTAGAATTCGGCTGCAGGGCTTTTTCAAACAATTCCTTTGAAGCTTCAATCTCGCATGGCAAATATCGAATGAATCCTTCATCCGGTCTTGGACGAATAATCAAGCCCAATTTATTGATTCCTTTTAATTCATCCAATTTAAGGCCATTCACAGTCATTGCCTTTCTTCCGTGAAGTACATCATAGTTGAAGAAATAGGTAACCGTTGATTTATTAATCTGGTTGCATTGCCTGTCAGCAAAAAAACCGGCCGGCAATCCATTCGGATCGTGATTTTCCCCGGTTAGGATCAAGTCGAAATCACTTACCAAATGACCTTCCGAATCTACTAAGCGGAACAGGATCATGGAATAACGGTCATGAATAAAGTATTTCTTCCCCAAGATCCGTTTATCTACTTCAACCAAGCCTTTTTGCTGGACATCTGTTGTTTCAGCAGCGAATTCACCGATCACTTTCTTATAATCGGCTGCAGTTCCAACGCTGATGCAGCGGAAAATAGCCTTTACCGTTTCAGTACTTTTCTGATCCTTCGTATCCCTCATTGCACTTCTCATAATTCCCATCGTATCCCCGGAATGAGATTTATAAGTCATTACACGGAAAGGAGTTTGAGGGGCTTCTTTAAATTCGGAAATTTCCAGGTTTGGGGCCTGCCACTTTCCACCCACCAATTTGGGTGTTTCCTGTGTTAATTTTACATAGCGACTATTCTGATTTGCTGCTGCAACACGAACCACTCCGTCACTTCCCAATTCTCCGGTATAGGAATTCAGGTGATCATACAATTTACGATCGATATCCTGGCCAATCAAAGAGAATGGAAAAATTCCTTTCGGGCCAATGTGTTTTTCGCCGTTCAAAACCCAGTCTTTGTTTAGTTTCCATGCTTCGGAACTTCCCAATTCCAGCCAATTCAATACGCGTTGTCCGGGTTCAACTCCATCAAACCAGGATTTGATACGGCTCAAACGGCTCTTACCCAGTTGTGCAAGAGCAGAACCATAATTTGCCGGTGCAAGCATAATGAGATGACTCATCGGGCAAATTTGCTTTTGATCCTTGTAGTAATCGTTCCACCAGGTCCGAACCACGGGTCCGCCGGTAGAATGGGTGATACAAACAAAACGTTCTCCGGCAGCCAAAGTCGGAGCCAGTTGTTCCTGTACGGCTTGTTCGAGTGCGCGGGCAATATCATCCAATCGCACTTCGTCGTTGAAGCTGATGTAGCGTCCTAAAAAGATGTGTTCGATTTTGAGCTGGAATCCGTAAGTGGCCGATTCCTGCATTAGGCGCAGCGGCATTTCTCCGTAAGTATCGAGGTTAGTGACACTGTATCCGTGCACAAATGCAAGGGTTAATGTTTTCATTGTAAATAGTTTAAGGTTTTTGATGAAATTAGTGGTTTTTTTCTATTCTTATTCTCTCCTTACAAAAATAGTGAACTAGGTCGTAAAGTATTTACGATGGGAATGGGGGGGGAATTATAATCTTTACAACTCATCAAACAACTGATGTTTTAAAACAAATAACACCAAGCCTGTTTTTGATTTGATGGCAAATTTATCAAAGATTGCTTCGCGGTAACCATCAACCGTTCGTGCGCTTACCTGCATTTTATCGGCGATTTGTTCGTAGGTGTATTCCTGTTCGTGACAAACCCATTTGAGGAATTCACGTTCCCGTTCGGTTAATTGCGTCAGGATCTTATCTTTTTCTGAAAGCTGGGCCTGGCCGGCATCCATTCTTAGTGAAAGCGCCAGGAATTCATTGTGATAATAACCTGTTGTAAGGATCGAATCCAAAGCATTTTTTAAAACCTCTGCACTGCAATTTTTCTTTAGAAATCCACGGACTCCGTTTCTAAATAAGCGGATAATCGTTTGCTCATCGCTGTCTAAAGTTAGGATGAGAATCGTTTGTTCATTTCCCGAATCCTTGAGTTTTTCTACGAGGTCAAAGCCGCTAATTCCCGGCATGTTTAAATCAACAATCACAAGATCGGGCTTTTGAAGTGCAGGAAGTGCATCTAAAAATGCAGATCCGGAATCAAATTGTGCACTTACGGAGTAAGGACCTAATTTTTCAATCAATTCTTTTAATCCGTTCCGGACAATGACGTGGTCATCAATCAGAACAATGCTTCGGTTTTCCATGAGTACGCTATCTGATTACGAATGTGGTGATTTTTTCAGAATATAGCTGGTTCCTTCCCCTACTTTTGTATGAATGGCGCATTCCAATTGAGCCAAAGCAGCCCGTTTAAAGATGTTCCGAAGTCCGGAGGCTTTATTTTGTCTGAAAACTTCTTCGTAATCAAACCCGGAGCCATCGTCTTTGACTTCCAATTCAAACATTTCCGAATCTGTCTTTAACCGGATAAATACATTTTTCGCTCCGGCATGTTTCATGACATTTTGAAGGATTTCCTGGAAGATGCGAAACACCATTAATTCTTCATCTTTCTTTAGAACCGAAACAACTGAATCGGCATCCAGATGAACAACAAAACGGCGCAAATGATTCATCCGTTTTACTTCCAACTGAATGGCTGTGAGTAATCCGCTATGTGCAATGAAATCATTATTAAAGGTTTTGCTCAGTAATCTCAGCTGCTGTGTCACTTCATTGAGATAAATTTCAAGTGGTTTATATTCATCCTGGTTCTCCGGAGAATCCAATTTGCGGTTTTCGATCTCGATGTGCATTGCTGTAAGCAGCTGACCGATATTATCGTGTAATTCATTGGCAAACTGCCCCATTACGTGTTCGCTCACTTCGGTTTCAACCTGACGGAGTTCCCGTTCAAAGTCGAGTTTGGTTTCTACCAAGATTTGTTCCTGACGCATGCGTTGTCGGTTTGAAATAAAAAAAGTGATTGCGATCCCTGCAATTAATAGCAAAATGAGAAGCGTTGCAGCAACAATACTTAGAATAATATCGTTCATGATTTTGATGTTTGTTTTTTAGCATTTCTATAAATCATCCAGCACGCAAGAGCAAATAAAAGGTATCGGGTATTCGCCAGGAATCCGCTGATCAGGTAATACAAAAAGGTATTGACCTTGGGGTTGTTCATTTCCAAGTAATGCATCATGGAAACATAGGGAACACTGCAGGCAAAATAAAGCAGGATTCCCAGACAAGCCCATTTTTCGGGAGATTCCCAAAAAGGAACACCGGTCCGCTGTCCAAAGGTGTACAACACCATTGAAAAAACAAGTGTAATTCCAATGCAAGCTGCCACATCTGCATAATTGAGGTAGGTACCAAATCCCTGGCCCCTGACTTGAATCCCGAAAGCAAGCAGGAAAAGAGAAAATGCTCCGATTGTTAAAACCGTTCGAAGCATCTTCGGAAGTACAAACCAGGCCGCAGTAAGCAGCAAGCCCGTTTCAACGATCAAATGTATATTCATGAGCCATTGGTTATCGATTGGCAAATGATGTGCCTGTTGATAAGTTGTAATCACGTGTGAAAACGTATAAAACAAACTCCAGATCACTACTTGCAGGAATAAAATCCTAAAAAAGAGATCTAATTTTCTAAAAGCAAGCACTCCAAAAAATAGTACCAATGAGATACATGAGATTTCTACAAATAATGTAAGCATGTCAGTTTGAATGTGAGGTAGTGACATGCTAAGTTGCGAAAAAATCCTTGTTTATTACTTAATCAGGTCAAAATCACTAATTTCAGCGCATGGCGGGCATAAATGTGAGCGATTTGCGTATTTACCTGTGAAAACTACAATGTCTTTTCTACTTTTCGGTGCTAACAACAGAATTGCATTTTGGTCTTTCAATACTCCTGATTTCGTTGTCGCAATTGAATTTTTAAGAATCACAAAGTCTGCGTTGGGATTATCATACATCAGGGTAAATATTGTCTGAAAAGGGTAAATAACCGCCTCTGTATCATCGTTCTCAATAAATTTTTTGTATTCTGTATCTCCTTCATGTTTAATACGGATTGTGTCGCGGTAATTCTTTCTCAAATCAAACGTTGAGGTGTATTCTTTAAACTTTTGTCCAAGAGGGGCAGTTTCATCATAATAGTAAAATTTTCCATTATCAGCTACCGTGTAGATATTACCAGACTTAAAATTAGCGCAAACCGGCTGAAAAAGAGGGGTCATTATCAGATTACTATCCAGTCCCAACCAGATTTTTAAAGACGTGATATGTCCTGTTGTACCTTTCAGACCTAAAGCTTCGGTGTATAATTGCTCGAAAGCGAGAACATCAATATCTATTATTACTGAATCCAAGTCAATTAATTGTCCATCTCCATTAATCAATTTAGCGACTGTATGTAAATGATCTATTTGAGGCAATGGGTTCATGATACCTACTTCGGCAATTTGCATGTCTAAAGTATGTTCCAAATGAATCTGGCCGGTTCTTAGGCAGTTATACTTTCCTTCAAGTAAAGAAAACGGTGTTGGTCTCGTTAAAATTGATTTTGTTTCCATAATAGTTCATTTTAAGTTTCACTCAAAACTCAACATTAAATCCCTTACAAACAAGTTTTTAGGTGGTGATTTTCTGCAAAAAGGATACGGGAAAAATCCCGGTAAGGTTGGGGGAAGCACTCTTTTTGAATTCATAAACCGACCTTTTTTTGTTGATTTTAGGCGCTTACCTTACTTCGATCGTTAGCATAAGTTGTTTAGATTTTGTATCTTACCAGTATGAAATATGTGTTGAAATATATTTTCAGTCCTTCTTTCAGGCAAAAAATGAAACGGGTAATTAAACGGCGTGGAATTGCACTAATCATTCTATTGATTTTAAAAGGTTAACGTTGCAGTGCGCCTCCCTGTCTAGTTAAATATGTCGAACGGAAAACTTTTCTTTCAGAGAAAAAATTGCGAAAACGCTTGCATATCCATAAAA
>CAMPIU010000019.1 GCA_946886545.1 uncultured Flavobacteriales bacterium
GGTGGCAAAGGTACCCACTTATTTTACTTCTGCAAGAGTTTTTGAAGATTATTTTTTTCTTTTTTTTAAACCAATCCTTAACATGCTGATAATAGTCTGGTTATAACAAGAAAAAAAACGAAGTTTTATCTAGGCCTGGAGATAGAAATCTCTCAACTGCCCTATAATTGGTCTATTTGATGTAGAAAGGATTTCTAAGGTTTGACTCTCTTTTAAGATACTTTCCAGTAAAACAGGGTTCAGCAACACATATTTCTCATCGGAAATTTTTAATTCACCTGTATTATTTGTTTGATCAAAGACAATCATCTTTCCTTTTAGGGATCTATAGGATTCTTTATAGACTGTCAGAATTTGTACTAAAGCATAAGACAGCATCTCATCCACGTTCAATTCTTCCCTAGTCGTATCATCAAACTGCAAGTCGGCAAGAAGCTTTCCCATTCGTTTTTCCAAGACCTTCTTCTCAGCCTTTGGCATATTCCTATATATAGGACTCACTTCATTTAAATAATACCGGTGATTTACATTGAACTTGATTGCATCCAGAGAAAGCTTTTCCTTCAATGCCCTTCTTAACCAAACACGGAGTGAGATCGTGGTAAGAAGAATCAGTATCACCCCAATGATCTTTGCCTGAAAAATCAATCCTTTATTCAAAAGAATAGGAATTGATATTAGCAGAAGTATAATTGGGATAAGAAGTGAAAAAAAACGTTTCATACGATTTGATACTGAATTGAATTTTATTTTTTCTGCTCTCTGAACACTTTCAGTAGCCATGGCAAAAGAACGATCAAAATCAGGGTTGCTCCCATCATCAAATAAAAGTTCAACATAAAGAATGAAGCCTTATCATCATACTGATCCCAAAGAGATGCAATAACCCCACTCAGTTTGTTCCCAATAGATGTAGAAATAAACCAAGCCCCCATCAATAATGCTGTTAACCTGGCCGGAGATAATTTTGACACCATCGACAAGCCAATAGGAGACAAACAGAGTTCACCGACCGTAATTACACCATAGGCTCCAAAGAACCACCAATAACTTGATTTTATTTCACCATTCATTGAAGCATTAACTGCTGCAACCATCACCAAACAAGATAAACCTGTAATGAACAAACCTAAAACAAATTTAATCGGAATGGAAGGTTCCAGTTTCCTTAAGCGAAGGAACCTAAAAATTCCTACAATCAGCGGAGTAAGTACAATTACCCAAAACGGATTTACCGATTGAAAAATATTCGTATTAAAGACTACCACCTCTTCTCCTTGTTTCAATTCCGGAGTTCGTTCATAGTTTTTAAAGTATGTAGGATATTGAATTGCTTCTTGATCCCCAACTTTTCTGAAATGCTTATCCAGAACCGGGGTTGGTTTCTCTGATTTTGAATAATCAATAATATCTGCCAAGTACATACTTTTCAGTCCGTTCTTCGCAAAATCCGGCACATCCCTGTTTGTATAATTATTTGCCCACGTATTTAATACGGTTCCATTCTGCTTAAAAATTGCCCAAAAAGGAATTACCGCAATACAAACGACCAAAATTGCACTTACTACCCGACGCTCATTTTTAGGTGATGAAAACAATACATATCCAAAAAAGAAAATTACCGGGATACAGGCAAATAGAAAGGCATCCGTCACATCGTCCTTAACCAAGAACGAATGCTCATTCGTTGCGGACGGAACCCCATTTATGAAATACCCAATGATTGCAAATAAAACTGCAGGAACAACCACAATTGACAAATCGATCCACCAGGCCTTTTCTCCGGGAACAGCTACTTTTTTAACATCGCCGCTTGAATAATGTTTATTACCAAGCAGAAATACCACTACTCCAACAAACATCCCAACACCGGCTCCTACAAAGGCTATCGAATATCCATACTTATTAATCAGGAAAGCTGAAACAATGTTGCACACGAAGGCCCCGATATTGATTCCCATATAAAAGATGTTATATCCTTCGTCCTTTTGGTCGCGATAATCATCGTTGTTGTATAGATTCCCAAGAAGCGTGGAAATATTCGGTTTGAAGAGCCCATTACCTGCAATGACCAGAATCATTCCTGAATAAAGCATGGCAAATGAATGCACCCCCATCATGCAATACCCAACCCCCATCAATATTCCACCAATTACAATCGGAAGCCGATAACCCAAAACACGATCAGCAAGCAAGCCTCCAATAAAAGGAGTAAAGAACACCAATGCAATGAAGGTTCCGTATAAACTCGCGGATTCCGCCTCAGACATTTCAAATCCCTGATTGGCATCTTTCAAATACAAAGTGAAAATTCCGATCATTAAATAATAACCGAAACGTTCCCACATTTCTGAAAGGAACAAATAAGGAAGTGCTTTTGGGTGTTTGCGTTGTTTTGTTGATTCCATGTGTTTAGAATAAAGGTCTCACCAATCCATTTATTGGTATCAGCGGACTCAAATATAAATGTTTTTGTTATTTCACTCCTTGCATGAGTCTTTTCATTATAGGATAAAGTGCTATAAGAACCACACCTGAAATAATAGCGTACCAAGCAAAATCATAATAGCCCTGCGTATACATTTCCATTTTTTGGATTCCTGAAGCATTTTTGTCCGGTGAAATGCTGGCTCCAAACAACCCTGCCACATACTGACCGTATGCAGAGGCCAAAAACCACATCCCCATCATGAATCCCTGCATTTTTTGAGGTGATAACTTTGTCATTAAACTCAATCCGATCGGTGAAAGAAACAATTCTCCGAAAGAAACGATCAAATAACCAATTGCCAAAATATTCAATGATCCTACACCTTCTGAATTTGCACTAAAACGAATGGAATAAAAAGCAAAAAACGCAAGTCCCAGGAAAAGAAAGCCAATTCCAAATTTTATAGTAGAATTAGGCTCTATTTTCTTTTTAGCCATTGCAATTAATAACAAACCAACAAGGGGAGCAAAAATGATCACGAAAAATGAATTGATGGAATTATTCACGCCATTTGGGTCCATAGTAATTCCAATCAAATTGTTATCAATGTTTTCTCCCGCAAATAGTGAAAGCGATCCACCTGCCTGTTCGAAAATTGCCCAAAAGACCACTGAGAATAAAATAAATAAAAATGCTGCAACGAGTTTCTTATTTTGAATCAGATTATACTTAGTCATTTCATAACCAAAGTAAATTAGGCTGAATGGTCCGATGGCATACATAAAATAATCTGTGTATGTGGTATTGGACACCATCAACATAATTAAAGGTATTGAAGCTAGGGCCAATAAATAAGTTGTCCATTCTGAAATCGTGCGAGTCTGAGCAGACCTATGTAATAAAGGAGAAAGCCCTATCGGACCAAGATTTTTTTTCGTTAACATAAACGTGATCAAGCTTATCGCCATAGCTACTCCGGATGCTGCAAAAGCAAAGTTCCAATGTAAATGAGACGGAATCAAATCAGTAAACATAGTTCCTTTTCCAATAGCAATAATATACCCCCCAATCATTGCTCCGATATTGATACCGGAATAGAAAAGTAAGAATCCTGCATCCGTTCTTGAATCACCCGTTTTATATAGCTGCCCAACCATAGAAGATATGTTCGGCTTGAAAAACCCAGTGCCAATAATGTTAAATGCTATTCCTATAAAAAAGAAATCATGTGGATTAACCGCGAGAATTACAGATCCAGTAATCATCAATAATCCACCCCAAACCAAAGATTGTCTGAAACCAAGGATTTTATCCGCCAGCATTCCTCCCAAGAAAGTAAATGCGTATACAAATGCCTGAATTGCTCCATATTGAAGATTACTCATTTTCTCGGAGATCCCCATTTCGTGAGTCATAAAGTATGCAAGCATACCACGCATTCCATAGAAACAAAATCGTTCCCACATTTCACTAAAGAAAAGTGCCCAGATTTGTTTTGGATATTTTCCTTTAAAGCCTTGAATAATTTCCAACTCAGCTGAAACAGGCGGTGCACCGGCCAATTGTTCAAAATGATCTAATGGTTCCTGACTCATAGTTTTAATTTGTGTAAAAATGAGAAAATTAATTCATAAAAAATCCCTCGCCAAAAAACGAGGGATTTAATTTCCTATAATATAATAAAGCTGAGATTATTTTACGCCATGCATCATCTTACTCAATCTTCTAGAAACTGCAAGCATGATTATTCCCAAACAGATTACAAAACCACCGATACTCATAAAAATCGTTGCTGCTCCCAGTTTTTCAACATAAGCTGCAATAAATCCACCTAATATATTAGCAACGAAAGTAGATAACATCCAGACTCCCATTAACATAGAAGCCAATTTAATTGGCGCCAATTTAGTCACAACACTCAATCCTACAGGAGAAATACATAATTCGCCAATGGTGTGGAAGAAATATGTTACGATCAGAAACCAGAGCCCCGCTTTCTGAACTACATTTTCTTTACCACCAACGATTTCAGTTTGAACCTGTGCTGTTGCCATCAACATAAACAAGAATCCAATTCCCAATAAAATCATTCCCAAACTCATCTTCACAGGCGTAGACATCCTTGAACCTGTTTTAGAACCCCAAAACCATGCAAAAATTGGCGCTAAAGCGACAATAAACAATGGATTTACTGATTGGAATAATTCTGTGGAAATTGTCCAGCTGCCAACTGTTCTATCAATATAAGAATCGGTGTAAAGCGTCATCGATGAACCTGCCTGCTCAAATCCGGCCCAGAAAAAAATAATAAAAGCCGTCAAAATGAAAATTACAGAAACACGTTGCTTCTCTTCCTTGGTTAATGGAGCATCTATTGTTGGAGTATTTACTTCAACGGTTGTAGAATCTACAAGTTCTACATCTGTAAATTGAATTTTCTTATTAGGTTTTTCACCAATTTCCAATAGATACTTTTTCGCCAAAGCGTTGAAAATAAGCTGACCTATCAACATTCCCACAGCAGCCGCTAAAAAACCGTACTTATATCCATATGACATAATTACTTCTTTTCCATTTTCATCGACACCTTTTGTCGCAAACCAATCATTACACAAAATAGCAACCACAATTGGAGCTAAAAATGCTCCAAGATTAATTCCCATGTAAAAAATAGAGAATGCTGAATCTCTTTTTGCATCACCTTGTCGATAAAGACGCCCAACAAGAGTAGAAATATTTGGTTTAAAAAACCCATTACCTATAATTAAAAGTAAAAGTCCAATTGCTAATCCTACATGAGTATTCAAAGAGAACAAAACGATCTGACCTAGGAACATTGTTATACCTCCAATAGTAATAGCATTTCGTTGGCCGATAAATCTATCTGCAATCCATCCTCCAATAATCGGAGTGAAATATACAAAACCTGTAAAGAAGCCATAAATTAATGACGCTGTACCTTTAGGTATCTCAAGACCATTTTCTACATATAACTTAGTCATGTAAAGTACAAGAATGGCACGCATTCCATAATAACTAAATCGCTCCCACAATTCAGTAAAGAATAAAAGATATAGAGCTTTTGGATGCCCTAGTATAGTTCCTTGCTTTTCTATTTCAGCAATTACGTCTCGTTGTTGAGTCATGTTTCTCAGTTTTTTTAGCGTCGGTGAAAATAGGTAAAAATTGGTTGATTGGTTCAGATTGTTTTAATTTTAACTATTAGTTTAATGCTTAATGTCTGATTTAGAGAAACTTTTCGATTCACATACGCACAATTTCAGTACAAAAAACAGGGGTATTGTGCAGGTAACTCTTTCTTCCGGAGAGAATTTACCACCTTATTTTTCATTTGGAGTTCATCCGGAAGAAAGTACTGTTGATTTAGCTGAAATCGAAAAAGTCTGTGATGAACTGATTGAAAACAAAGGTTTCCTTGCAATCGGTGAAATTGGTCTCGACAATCGTTACGATTCATTTGACAAGCAGGAAAAAATATATGTCTTTCAATTGAAGCTTGCGGAAAAATTCAATAAACCGGTGATCCTGCATTGTGTCAATTCCTGGGACAGATGCCGTTTCCTGCATGAAAAGTATGCTCCGGCAACAAACCTGATTTACCATGGATTCAATAAGGCTTCCATTACCGAACATGTTTTAGATTACTCGAAAAGCATTATCAGCATTGGCGAATCCATTTTAAGCAATCAGAAACTGCAATCAAGTCTTGCACGCATTCCTGATGAACGTTTATTACTCGAAACCGACATGGGGAAAGGGGAATTGATTGATACTTATCAGTTGGTCGCTGAAATAAAAAAGCTATCTTTGCACGCCCTGACTGAACTGCTATACCAAAACGCAAAACGAATTTTTAACTATGAGTAAGTGGTTGGAGCGTACTGAGTTGATTCTTGGTCCAAAGGAAATGGACCGTTTGAAATCTGCTCATGTACTCATTGTGGGACTCGGAGGAATCGGATCTTTTGCAGGTGAATTTATTGCACGTGCGGGAGTTGGTACCATGACAATCGTCGATGGCGATGCTTTCGATATCACGAATAAAAATCGCCAGTTAACAGCTTTAGATTCCACAATCGGAAAAAACAAAGCGGTGGTTCTTGGTGAACGAATCAAGGACATCAATCCGGATATTCAATTGAATATTGTAGAGGAGTTTGTTCTTCCGGAACGCGTTTGGGAATTGCTTGATCAATACAAACCCAATTACGTCATGGACTGCATTGATAGTGTTACTCCAAAATTGGAATGGATTATCGCATGCAAAAGCAAAAAAATCAAAGTAATCACTCATCTGGGAGCAGGTGGAAAAGTTGATCCGACACGCGTACATGTTGCAAAACTACCTGATAGTCATAACTGTAAACTTGGATCACACGTCAAGAAAAGACTCAAGAAAAAAAATGTCGGATTCGAAAAAATCAAATGTGTTTATTCATCCGAATTACAGCAAAAAGACTCATTGAAAATGACTGACGGGTCTAATTATAAACGCTCATTTTACGGAACAGTTAGTTACATGCCCGCATTATTCGGATTAATGGGAGCAGCAGAAGTAATTCGCTACCTGACTAAAAAAGATGAAAAATCAAACTAGGATGAAATTCCAGGAAAAAAGTATATTCGCGTACCTCAAACTGAAAAAATGAAATTAAAATACCTGTTCAGCATTGCTGCACTAACTCTCTTTGTATCTGGTTGCGGAAACGATCCTGACCCTTTGGAAAAGGATCAATCCATCAATGGAGTTGTTATCAGTCATGACGCACATTCATTTTCTAATACTGATAAAATCCGGACAAAACACCTGGATTTGGAGATTGATGTCGATTTTGAAAAAAAGACCATTTATGGAGTTGCACGTCATCAAATGGAGCGCTTAAATGATACCGATACTGCTATATTTGATATCAACGGACCAGAAATCCAAAAGGTAACACTAGGAAAAAAGGGACAGGAAAAAGAAACCGACTTCATTATCGGTACCATGCAGGAATTCTTAGGTCAGCCTTTGAGCGTGAAAATCGATAAGAATACGGAATACATCAATATTTATTACAAAACAACTGAAAATGCAGGTGCATTGGACTGGATGGATCCCGAATTGACAGAAGGAAAAGAACATCCTTATCTCTATACGCAAGGTCAGGCGATTCTGACACGTACCTGGATTCCGGTTCAGGGAACACCAGCCAATAGAATTACCTATAGTGCGGATGTAACTGTTCCTGCCGAGTTGATGGCTGTAATGAGTGCTTCCAATCCTCAGGTTAAGAATCCGGAAGGAAAATATCATTTTGAAATGAAACAACCTATTCCGGTTTACTTGATTGCTTTGGCAGTTGGGAACCTGGAATATAAATCTTTGGGCAAAAACTGCGGGGTTTACACGGAACCTGAAATGATCAAAAAGGCCATCTGGGAATTTGCAGATCTTCCGAAAATGATCCAGGCAGCTGAGAATTTATATGGTCCCTACCAGTGGGAACAATACGATGTCATCGTTTTACCTTATTCCTTTCCTTTCGGGGGAATGGAGAACCCACGTTTGACCTTTGCCAATCCAACACTGATAGCAGGAGATAGAAGTGCTGTATCTGTTCTGGCACATGAGCTTGCTCATTCCTGGTCGGGAAATCTGGTTACCAATGCAAGTTGGAATGACTTCTGGCTAAACGAAGGATTTACCGTGTATTTTGAGAACCGGATCATGGAGGAGCTTTACGGAAAAGAAGTTGCCGATATGCTTGCCTTGATCGAATTCCAGGAACTTCAGACAGAACTGGAAAGTTTGGATGAAGAAGATACCCATTTGAAATTGAAGCTTACCAAAAGAAACCCGGACGACGGAATGACTTCTGTAGCTTATGTAAAAGGAGCTTTCTTACTGAAAACCCTGGAACGTGATTTCGGAAGACAGCGTTTTGATGCTTTCCTGAAAATGTATTTCACGGACCATGCTTTCCAAACATTGACCACCGAACAATTCAAGAAGTACCTCGAAGATAATTTGATCAATAAAACCGATATCAAATTCAATGTAGACGAATGGATCTATAAACCGGGACTCCCTAAAAACTGTTATGCGGTTAGCTCTCCGCGTTTCGAGAAAATCCAGGAATTGGCTCGCGCATTTGCCGGTGGAAAAGACATCTTCAAAAAACCTGCGAAGAAAAAAGGGAAGAAACAACTTCCTGCTTTGAGTCGCGATCAGTATGTTCCACAGGAATGGCAGGCATTTATCCGTGCACTACCTAAAAAAATGGATCCGGAACGTATGGCCTTAATCGATGAAAAGCTTCATTTCAATTCTTGGGGGAATGCGGAAGTTGCAACCGAATGGTATGTTTTGGGAATCAATTCAAACTACACGGCGATCCGACCGGATATTGAACGCTTCATTTCCAAAGTAGGACGCCGAAAATTCTTGTTGCCGATTTATACAGCTTTAAACGAAAATCAGAAAAGCAAGATTTGGGGAAAACAGGTTTACGCCAAATACCGCGAAAACTACCACCCTGTTTCGATCATGACATTAGATAATTTGTTGAAATACAAACCGTAAACAAATTGAAAAACAGTAGGGGCGGAAAATTTTCCGCCCCTACTGTTTTGTTACTATTACGATCTAAATCATTATCAATCCATGAAATCCTTCTTAATTCTCTTCTTATTTTGCTCACATTTGGTTACTGGTCAGGATACTCTGCTATGGTGGGAAAATAATGGAACTATCAAACGCTCTCAATTACTTGAAAACAAATCATTTCAATTGATCGATGAAAATGGAGCTATCAGTTATTCTCGGATCTTTAGTTTTAACTGCCGTTTTCAGAAACCAAACTCAGAACCAAAATCATTTACAATATGTGACTCTATCCTCGATTACGAAACAGAGAACTATGAATGGATTACCGGAGAATACGAACAATTTTCAGGAAACAAATTCCCTGATTGCTTGTCGCCAACTTTAGAATCCCTGCCAGTCGGTACAATGCTCTATTTTGATCAATTTATTTCCATTTGTCCTGATTGTATCGCACGAAAACGCTCCTTCAAATTTCATTTTACACTAATAGAATAATCATTTGAAACCAGGCAATTTTATCTTGGACGTAATATTGCGGAATTACACCTAATTCAAATAATTCCATTTCCACCACGAATAATCAAAAGGTAGTCCCGACTCCTAAAATGAACGGCATTCTTCTTTTATAAGCGTTCATATTTGACATAACAAACAACAACAGTTATGTCACGCTTCATTATTTTTCTAACTTTTGCTTCAGGCTTACTGGCTTCTATCTTCGCCTGTTCAAGCAACAAGATACTTTCAGTAGATCCCAAATTCAGAAAATGGGTTTCCGGTTACACCTCCGGAATTATTTCCAATTCCGATCATATTGAAATTGAGCTTCGGAATCAACTGGATTCCTCCAAATTGATCGAACTCGGAATGAAATCCCGATTAGACGAAAAGGTATTGAAGGAAATCGTTGAGATCAGTCCGGAAATTGATGCAGATATTCAGTGGATCGACTTCAGAACCATTCAAATCGTCCCGAAAAAGCCCCTGAATTCAAACCAAATCTACACCGTAAGCCTGGATTTGGAGGAAATCATGGAGGTAGAAGACGGTTACGAAGAATTTAATTTCCAGTTTGCTACCAAACCGCAAAAGATTGAAGTAACAGAGCCCAGTTTAATTGAATACGATTCCTACAATCTTGAATGGTATTCATTGCGGGGAACTGTTTCAATGACAGATCATTTTGATACAACAAAACTGAAAGAACTGATCACTGTGAACCACGGAAACGAAAAGCAAAAAGTTCATTTCGAAGAGAGTTATGGCGACAACGAATACGTTTATATTGTTGACAGTATTCAACGCTCGACAAAGGAAAAGACTCTTACTGTCAATTGGAACGGAGATCCCATTTCATCTTTCTCAAATGGATCCACAAGCATTCAGGTTCCTGCACTTGGTGATTTTGACTTAAGTTCCTATAATGTGAGCGATGAAGACGATCAAAGCATTCGTTTGACTTTTTCAGAACCCTTATCTACCAACCAGGATCTAAACGGATTGATCGATTTGGAAGGTGTGAGCGGGGAAACTTTCTCCATATATTATAATGAAGTAACTGTTTTCATTCCCAATCGAATTGAAGGAAGTTATAAATTGAAGGTGAATTCCGGAATTAAGAACATCAAAAACTATCCGATGTTGAAAGGAACTGAACGCACTTTGCTGTTTACAGCCTCCAAACCAAAAGTACGAATCCTTGGAAGCGGGTCCATCTTACCTGATTCAAAAGGATTGATCTTTCCATTTGAAACCATCGGATTAAAGTCTGTTACCGTCCGGATCATTAAGATCTACGAAGAGAATGTTCACCATTTCCTCCAGGTTAATGAATTAAATGACTCCGAAGCTATTTTCAGATTCGGGAAGAAAATTGCCGAAAAGAACATTTCCCTGGGAGTAAAAAAAGAAGATAAAAGCGATTGGGCTTCGCATGTATTAGACTTGGAAAAATGGATCCGGCCGGAACCGGGGGCAATTTATCGTATCTCAATCAAATTTGGTCAAAAAGATGCTTATTGCGATTGTGAAACGCCGACAAACGGAGAAAACTCAGAAACGGCATCCGCTGAAGAACCAAAAGAAGAATGGACCGAGCGTCCCTGGCATTTGGATGATTGGGACGATGGGTACGAAGATTGGGGCGGTTACGGCTCTTCAGAATCTCCCTGTAGTTCCGATTATTATTACGGAAGAGCTGTCTCGAGAAATATCCTGGCATCAAATATTGGCGTGATCTACAAACTGGATGCGAAGAAAGAAGCACATGTGTTCTTAACAGACATGATCACAACACAACCAATTCCCAATGCTTCTGTTACATTCTACGATTTTACGAAACAAGTAATTGCTTCCGGAACAACGAATTCAGAAGGAATGTACACGAAAACACTTTCGGAAAAACCATTCTTACTGATCGCAAAGTATGGAAAACAGCGTGGTTACTTAAAAGTTAGTGACGGACATGCAAACCTGCTTTCAGAGTTTGATGTGGAAGGCGAAGAAGTTCAAAACGGATTGAAAGGATACATTTATGCAGAGCGCGGAGTTTGGAGACCGGGAGATTCTATTTATGTCAATTTTGTGTTGCGCGATTATGAGAAAAAACTTCCGCTAAATCATCCAGTAACATTTACATTAACAGATCCTTCCGGTTATGAAGCCAGTAAAATAACCCGGTCACAAGGAGTAAACGGACATTATGATTTCAGAACTTCCACCCGTTTCGATGCCAAAACCGGAATTTATACTGCACGGGTAATGGTTGGGTCGCGGGAGTTTATCAAGTATTTGAAAGTTGAAACGGTAAAACCGAATCGCTTGAAAATAAAACTTCATGTTCCAAAAAGTTCAGACAGTCTATTGCAACTGGAATCTTCCTGGCTACACGGAGCTCCGGCTAAAAACCTGCGTGCAACAGTAGATGTTGAATACCAATCCACAAAAACAGTGATTTCCGGATTTCCAAGGTTTGAATTTGATTCCCCGATCAGGAAAATTCACTCGGACAAAAACACTTTGTTTGACGATGATTTAGATGCCAACGGGAAAGCCTCCTTTAAGCAGGAAGTTTCCTCACTTTCGCAAGCTTCCGGAATGCTGAATGCGATTTATACCATGCGCGTATTTGAACAAGGAGGAAATTTCTCTATCGACCGGTTTTCGCAATTGTACTCTCCATACAAACAATACGTTGGTTTTAGAACACCCGACCTAGAAGCTGACAATTCCCTGATTTCGGGGAAGAAACACACTTTTGATGTGGTCATGGTGAATTCCACAGGAACGCTTTTGAAAAAACAATCAAAAATCCGTGTAAAGATTTACCGCATGGAATGGAGATGGTGGTATGAAAGCGGTGATGATGATTTAGGCAATTTTATGGCCAGAAATGGAAACATGCTGGTTTACGATTCGCTGTTGAATTGTTCCGATGGAAAAAGTGCGTTCAAATTCGGATTAAGCGCAACAGATTACGGACGGTTTTTAGTAACTGTCACAGACGAAGAAGGTTTTCATCAATCGGGAAAAATCATTTCAATAGATGTTCCTTACTGGAGTCGTGGGAATCAGAAAAACAACGAATATGCTTCCATGCTGAATTTTTCTACCGATAAGAAAAGTTACGTGAAAGGTGAAACCGTGAAACTGAGCATTCCTTCTCCGGCTTCCGGGAAAGCGTTAATTTCAGTGGAAACCCGTACGAAAATCGTAAAGAAATTTTGGGTAAATACAATTAAAGGAGAAACGACTTGCTCGTTCGAAACGACAGAAGACATGGCTCCGAACGCCTATGTACATGTAAGTTTGATTCAGCCGCACAGCGCAACCACCAACGATCTGCCGATCCGCATGTACGGAATTGTACCGATTATTGTCGATGATCCGGCAACACATCTGCATCCAGAAATCGCAGCCGCAAAAGAATGGAGACCTGAATCCACAGCCAAAGTCACTGTTTCAGAAAAAGACGGGAAAGGAATGACCTATACTCTTGCAATCGTAGACGAAGGATTGCTGGATCTGACACGTTTCGACACACCGAATCCATGGAATACATTTTATGCAAAAGAAGCTTTGGGAATCAAAACCTGGGATATGTACAATGCTGTCATTGGTGCGTACTCAGGAAATTTAAATCGCCTATTAAGTATTGGTGGTGACGGTTCTGCAGATGACGGAGCGGGTCCGAAAGCCAATCGCTTTAAGCCGATGGTTTATTTCTTAGGTCCGTTCGTTTTACCCGCAGGTTCTTCCAAAACTCACCAGGTAGAACTACCAACATACATCGGATCTGTCCGGATAATGGTTGTCGCTCATGCCGCAACAGCTTTCGGGAATGCGGAAGAAACTGTTACCATTAAAAAACCATTGATGGTGCTTGGAACTTTACCGCGCGTCATCGGACCAAGTGAAACAATTCAATTGCCTGTCAATGTTTTCGCAATGAAAGACAATATTAAGAATGTGGATGTTCAGATAACTTCTAATGACTTTTTAGCTGTAAATGGTCCGAAAAATCAAGCAATTAAATTTACAGGCGAAGGAGATCAGATCGTGAACTTTGAATTGAAGGTGGCAAACAAACTTGGGATCGCTAAAATCAAGATTTTTGCAAAATCGGGAGCAGAAACTGCCGTTCAAGAATTTGAAGTCGATGTCCGAAGTCCGAATCCACAAGTCCTGGAAAGTGAAACGAAGGTACTGGAACCTGGTTCTACTGCAAGTTTTACAATGGAACAAGACGGAATCAGCGGTTCTCACTCCTATTCATTGGAAACAAGTGTCTTTAGCTCCATCAATTTAAGCGGTCGAATGAGTGAATTGATCAATTATCCACACGGATGTATCGAACAAACCACTTCTGCCGTATTTCCACAACTTTTTGCCATGGACATCATGCAATTCAGCGAAAAGGAAAAGAAAGAAATGACCTCCAATATCAAAGCAGCCCTGATCAAATATCAAAGCTTTCAGCAATATGAAGGTGGTTTTGCTTACTGGCCGGGAAGCCGTGAAGCAAGCGACTGGGGATCCAATTACGCCGGACACTTTATGATCGAAGCGGAACAACATGGATTCACTTTGCCTGCAAATCTCAAATCCCGCTGGTTTGACTACCAGAAAAACCAGGCAAATAGCTGGACTCCGAATTCCTACCAGCATTATTCCAGTCATGCAGAAGAATCCAATCAATTGATCCAGGCATATCGTTTATACACTTTGGCCTTGGCCGGAAAACCGGAATTGGGTGCCATGAACCGTTTGAAAGAAAATAGCAAGTTGGGGATCACTGCAAAATGGCGATTGGCAGCGGCTTATTATTTAGTCGGGCAAAAAGACCTGGCCAAACAAATGACCCGCAATTTAAGTTTCACCTCAACATCTTATCGCGAATACGCTTATTCCTATGGTTCAACATTGCGTGATAAAGCTATGAACCTGGAAGCAGGATTGATGATTGATTCGAAATCAACTGACCAGTTGGAAAAAGAAATTGCCGATGTACTGAAATCGAACCAATGGCTTAGTACCCAGGAAGCGGGCTATTGTATTCTTGCATTAACCAGTGGAAAAATCAAAAACAATGGAACCCTTCAATTTGAAGTGAATTCAGAAAAAGTGGCAGCGACCAAATGTTTGATGACAAAAAATTACACCGAAGCTGATGGTACAAAAATGAAACGCCTTTCAATCCGGAACACTTCATCCAAAAAATTGTATGTGACTTTCTGTACGAAGAAAGTTCCGCAAATCGGGAAAGAAAAGAAAATCAGAAGTAACCTGGAAATGACCATCGATTACACCAATTTGTCCGGCGTTTCGATAGATCCGTCTAAGATCACGCAAGGAACAGACTTTATTATGGAAGTGAAACTGAAGAATCCGACAAAAGATCAGTTCTATCGGGAAATGACTTTGAACCAGATCATGCCGAGTGGCTGGGAAATCCACAACGCGCGCCTGTACGACGAAGAAAGCACGCCGAATATTGATTACCAGGATTACCGCGACGACCGGGTTTACAGTTACTTCAAACTCGCACCGAACGAAACCAAGATTTTCAAGATCCAGCTCAATGCTTCGTATTTGGGAAGGTTTTACCTGCCGGCAGTGTTCTCGGAAGCGATGTACGACCATTCGGTGAATGCGCAAGAAAAAGGCAGATGGGTCGAAGTGACTAAAATTGTGAAACAACCTAAATCATCCTGATAATTACGTAAAGGCTGTCCGGAATTCGGACAGCCTTTTAGTTAAATCTCTTTCCCCTACTTTTTGCCAAGGCAGAAAAAGTAGCAGAACAAAGGGGAATCGTTGCGTATTATTGAAATTTAATCGAGCAAAGGCTGTGATTCTTATTGCAAAAGCAATCCTCATTTCGTAACTTGTATTCAAAACACATCCATGAAAACGCTCGAAGAATGGTTTGCCGAATATTCTGTCAGCCACCAAAACAGAACCAATAAGAAAATCCATTACATCTGTGTTCCGGCAATTTTCTTTTCGGTTGTGGGTTTATTAATGAGTATTCCCAACCGCGGCCTGATCAGTTTGGTTCACTCGAATAATTTCCTGTATGTCAATTGGGCGGTTGTTGCACTAATTCCCGTTTTATACTTCTATTTGCGCTTGTCATTAAGAATGGCATTCTACATTTTAATTTTCTCTGCAAT
>CAMPIU010000020.1 GCA_946886545.1 uncultured Flavobacteriales bacterium
ACTAATTTCTTCATGATCTTCAGTTTAATGGTTCATACTAATTGTAACTTCTATACAAACTTACTACTTTCAGCGTTATATTATAGAATATTCTTGACATTTGTCAAAGGAAATAATTGGAATTGAAGCATTTCGGGAAATTTATTCAGGAAAAACGCAGGCTTGGTCTTTTGATCATTCTATTGCTTTTCGTGTCTCCGATTTTGCAAGCACAAAAAAAAGTTCATTTTTCTGAGTCCGTATTTAAAAAGATCAGTAAAAAAAGTACTTTTAATTATTCAGATACCTTTTCGCTCAAAAACCAACTGCAGGAAATTCAATTCCTGGCCTATAAAAAAGGCTATTTAACTTTCGGGATCGATTCCATCGTTCCAACTGACAGTCTGAATAGCGAAGCCTATTTTACGCTTGGATTGCGCTATAAAGAATTAAATCTTTCGATCTCAGACAATAGCAAACGCGCCCTGAGAGAAATAGGAATCAGCCCCCGAAGCATTGAAACACTTTCCCCGACCCCTTCTGAAATTTCCAAAAATCTGGAACGGGTTTTACACGATTTTGAAATTGCAGGATATCCCTTTGCCACCATTTCATTTGAAGATCTGAGAATTGAGAAAGAAACGCTTTTTGCAGAGTTAATCATCACACCCAACTCACGAGTCAAATGGAACGATCTCATCGTTTCGGGAGATAAAGTCAAACTATCTGAAAAATACCTGGAAAACTTCCTGAACATTGAGAAAGGAGATTGGTACAACCAGGAACAGGTGGATCTGATCAACACACGTCTCACACAACTCATCTTTCTTAAACAAACAAAACCTGCCGAAATTTTATTCACTCCTGAAGGAGCTAATCTCTATCTCTACATTGAAACAAAACCAGTTTCTTTATTCAATGGCACAATCGGGCTTCAACAGGATCCCATCAAATTAAAATATCAGCTTACAGGAGATCTTCGTCTGAAACTTCAGAATGCTTTTAAACACGGAGAACTGTTCGATTTGAACTGGCGTTCCATTCAGCCCGGAAGCCCGCAACTGAAAATTCAGGCTGCCTATCCCTTTTTGTTCAATACACCCTTCGGTTTAGACGGCCAGTTTTCACTCTTCAAAAGAGATTCCACATTTCTGGAACTTAAATCCAGTATTGGTGTTACATACTTTGTTTCGGGCGGGAAAACGCTAACCGGGTTTTACAAGAATCAGCAATCGAATTTATTGGGAGCAGCGAATACCGGTTTGACCTACGGAAGTTCGAAAAGCAACCTGTACGGACTCTCGTTCCGGAATCAAACAGTAGATTACCTTCCTAATCCGCGAAAAGGATTTATTTGGTACCTGGAGGGAAATATTGGAAAAAGAACGCTCATCAAAGATTCCACCACCAATCATTATTTGATCTACGGCGGAAAGGTCCAGCTCGAATATTACCAATCCCTGGGGAAACGTTTTGTTATAAAGGGTGGTTTGATCAGCGAATACTTTTACACGGATAACATGCAGCAAAACGAACTCCTGCGTTTCGGAGGGAATTTATCTCAGCGCGGTTTTATGGAGGATGAATTATTGGGAACTTTCAGGGCTACATTAACCATTGAACCCCGGTTTATTTTAGACCAAAATTCTTATCTGTTCGTTTTTTACGACCAAAGTTGGTATGAACGCAACGTTCAGCTCTACAGGCATGATTCCCCGAAAGGATTTGGAGCCGGCTTATGTTTTGGTACCAATATTGGAATTTTCTCATTGACTTATGCCCTGGGACAACAATTCTCCAACCCGATTTTATTCAGAGATTCAAAAGTGCATTTCGGTTATATAGCGTATTTTTAATTCCTAATACAATTCAACCATCTAAGAAAAAAAATCATTTCGCAGTCCAAAATCAACGAAGGCAACACTTTAATCAATCTGTTGTGACCCCATGCTGTTTTTTTCTATCTTGAGTATTAATGAGCTACTTATGCATATCGGGAAGATCCTGTAAATCCATTTTAATAATGGCTTTAGTGCTTTTGTTTTGTCAGTTCACTCACTCCCAGGATATTGTTGTAACGGGAACCATTTCAAACGAACAAAACCTCCGGATAGCTGGCGCGGAAGTCAGGTTGGGACAATTGAACGGTAAATCAAATTCAAAAGGAATCTTTACATTCAAAGTAAATAAGTTCCCTGCCACGTTAACGATCAAACACCGGATTTACAACGATTACCTCGAAGTCGTGCGCGCTCCGGCAAATAAACAGGATACGATATTCCTGGATATCATTCTTGAAAACAAATCCACTGAACTGGATGAAGTAACGGTAAGCGCTTCAAAAGTTATCTGGGTCTATCAGAAGAAAAACACGCATATTATTGACTTTGCACTTAGGGATCATGAAATTCTCCTGGTTTGCAGGGAAAATTACAACTACTTCTTAAGACGGCTCGATTCGGTCGGAGAAAAAATAATCGATTTTCAAATCAAAAAGAATCCTGAAAAATTATACGAAGATTGTACGGGTGGAATCCATTTGGTTTATGCAGACAGCGTTTTCGAATTAAATTTGATTGGAAACTCAATCGCAATGTTTCCGGGACATTCTTATATTGAGACGATGGATGTTTTAAGCCCATGCGTTATTTCCAGTAAAGACAATTTTATCGTAAAGGGATTGGGGCCTCACAATAAATTGGTAAAATATGTCAAGATTGATAGAAATACCAAAAAACCAAACTTATTGTATATAACCATGGACCGGAACGCGATGCGTGACTTAGATGAATATGCGTCTCAAAATAATATTCCTGTACCCTTATTCAATCCAAATTACAAACTACCACCTCAAATGACTACTTCGAGCGACAGGCAAATGTGGGATAACCAGCAATTTTACAATCAGATTCTTAAAAAACCATTATACGCACCCATTTTCGAGATCAATGATTCCGTCTTCGTTTTTGACCATTTCAAAGACAGTGCTTTAGTTTTCACTATGTCTGGGAATCATGTCCGTTCCTTCCAAATCAGTTATCATTATTTTGAGAACTGGAAAAGTGAATTACTCATCAACGAGGAAAAAACAAAGTTATATGCCAGGTATGAAATCGATGGTTTAACTACTCTCCGGCAAATCAATCCGTCAACGGGCAAAGTAATGAACCTGGATATCCTGGAAAAACATATTTATCCCCTGCGGATTCAAATCCGAAACAATTACGCCTACTACCTGTATAAACATTACCTGGACAACAGCATTCATTATCTCTACAAACAACCACTAAAGGAATAATTCACTTTTCATATGCATCGTATAAGCCACATAAAAAGTTTTCTTCTGTTCCTATTTGCCTGGAGCATTATGACAGGTGCCTGGTCCCAGACTGGAGCTATCATCAAGGGGAAAGTTGTCAACGAGAATGGAACACCAATTAAAAATGCATCCGTAAAAATTGGCAATACTGACTCCCGGACAAATTCCTCAGGCATATTCATTCTCAGGAACATCGAATTTCCTGTTCAAATTACTGTTAGTCATCCCATGTTCTCAGAATACACGGATATCGTCGTTCCCGAAAGATGGAAGGACACTTTGAGAATATTTGTCACGATGATGGATAAGGAAAAGCAATTAGACGAAGTAACAATTACTGCAGATCAGATCTTTTGGGTTTATCCAAGAAAACAAGCCAACGTTCTGGATTTCATTTTACAAAAGGATGGAATCGTACTTTGCTGCAGTGATAAGAACAATTATTTTATCCGCGGTTTAAACCAGGAAGGAGAAAAGGTATACGAATCCACTATCCGAAAAAATCCAAGCAGGTTATACCGTGACTGTATGAAATCAATACACTTGGTTTATTCTGACAGCATCTATGAAACCACATTTATTGACAATTCCATCCGGATCTTCCAGGCAAAAGCAACACAAGGGATTTTCAACCTGCTTAAATCCTGCGTATACAAGGACGATAAGAACCTGGTGAAGTACAACTATTCCAAAAATGATCAATGTATTGAGTATATAGCTATCGACATTCAAACCAAAAAGTCCAGAACTCTTTATGTGGGGGAAGATCGAGATTACATCAAGGGAATTGAAGAATTTTCGCAGGATAATGCCATGTCAGACGATGCATTATTCCATACATTAGACAAAGACATGATTCGGCTGGCAAGGAATAAATGGGACAAACAAAAATTATACGAACTGGTCCTTACCATACCGGTTTATGTCCCGCTTCTCGAAGTAAATGATTCCCTGATCATCTTTGATCATCTCAATGATTCGGCAGTCGTTTTCACCAAAGAAGGCTTGCGTATTCGTTCCTTTCCAATCTTCTATCATTATTTCAACGGATGGAAAAATGAACTGGTCATAAATCTTGAGAAGACAAAAATCTATGCCCGCTATGAAACCGACGGACTAACAACATTGCGTGAGATCAATCCCATGAATGGAAAAACAGAAAACACTATCAAGCTTGAAAAACATGTTTTTCCTGAACATCTGCAGATTTATGGAGACTTCATCTATTATATCTATAAAGATTATCTGGACCAGAGCATGCATTATATTTTCAAACAACATCTTAAGTAAGGCTCTCGCTTTTTCTTCTTATTTTTATCTGAATTTCAATATTCACACTCTATGTTGACCCTGTCGAAAATTCGTTTTTTATTCCTTTTTTCTTTCCTCATACCGATTTGTAATCCGGGCTGGGCACAAGGAGATATTATCATCAAAGGAAAGGTCGTAAATGAAGCAGGAAGCCCGGTTAAAAACGCATCGGTACAGATAGATATTCACAACGCGCGTACCAACTCCAACGGTTTTTTTATCATCAGAAATGGCAATTTCCCTGCCCAGATCACTGTAAAAAACAATCAGTACAGCGACTTCACGGATATTCTGTTATTCCCGGAAAGATGGAAAGACACCATGAAGCTGCACGTGGTTATGATCTCAAAAGAAACCCAGCTGGAAGAAGTAACAATTAACGGAGCTAACAAATTTTGGGTTTATCCCCGCAGGCAGGCAAATGTTTTGGACTTCAAAGTTGAACCCGACGGAAACATCCTCTTGTGTTGCAGTGACGAGCATCGCTATTTTTTACGGCATCTGAATGAAATGGGAGACAAAGTTTACGAAACCTCAATCAGAAAACACCCAAAGCAAATCAGGCAGGATTGTGGTGGAAAGTTCCACCTTGTTTATACGGATAGCATTTATGAAACATCAATCGTCGGTCATTCAATCGGTATCTTCTCTCCTTCCCCCTATTACAAATCCATCGGAATATTGGACAATTGCTCCTACTCCGATGACACTTCGCTCATTATCCGTTCCTACATGAACCAAAAGCAGTATTTGGAATATCACCTAATCACAAAAAAAACGAAATCAAGCAAAGTGCTTTACGTTAGTCAGGACCGACAGAAGAACCGGCAGCTGAAAGATTATCAAAGAGAAAATAAGCAGACGGTTACGGAGATTCTGAGGGAATCGAATGCCAACCATAGCGATAAACTTTCAAATCAGGAACAAGAACTCAAAAAAGCGCGGGAAAGATGGAGCACACAACAGTTTTATGATCTGATCATTTTAAAACCGGTTTATGCTCCTTTATTTGAATTAAACGACTCGCTCATTATTTTTGACCATGCGAATGATTCTGCCATTGTATTTACCAAATCCGGAGTCCGGGTCCGAAGTTTTCCCATTGCTTATCATTATTTCAGAGGCTGGAAAAACGAGCTAATCCCAAATATTGAGAAAACCAGTGTTTACGCCCGCTTCGAAAGAGACGGAATCACCAGCTTAAGAAAAGTCAATCTAACAACCGGAAAAACCGAGGAAGTGGTTCAGATCAAGGATCATATCTATCCCGAACACATCCAGATCCGGAAAGATTTCATCTACTATGTTTACAAGGATTACCTGGATCTGAGTATGCACTATATTTTCAAACAACATTTAACGAATCGATAAAGATTAAAATTCAGCTTGCAGACATGCTAATTTTGCTTATCTTCAAGTAACAGATGAAAAATAATACAGAATCCATCAGCAATCCTGCTGAATTTACAGAACGATTTATCAATCAAACAAACAGTCCCGTTTTTCTTACAGGAAAAGCAGGAACAGGGAAAACCACGCTTTTACGAAAAATTGTTGAGACCACTCATAAAAACACCGTCATTGTTGCTCCAACGGGTATTGCCGCTTTAAATGCAGGTGGCGTTACTATTCATTCCTTCTTCCAGCTTCCCTTCAGTTCCTTCATTCCGGAATTTGTTTCAGACGGATTGGTTTCCGGAAATACCAAATTCGAATCGAAAGAAACGCTGAAACGTCATTTTCATTTCAATAAAACCAGACAAAACCTCATCCGGAATGTCGAATTACTGATTATCGATGAAGTTTCCATGTTGCGGGCCGATCTCCTGGATGCAATTGACTGGACACTCAGAAATGTACGCAAAAACAACAGTCCTTTTGGCGGGCTCCAAGTACTGTTTATAGGCGATTTATTGCAGCTTCCTCCCGTTATCAAACCGGAAGAATGGAGTGTTTTGCAAAGATATTACCGTGGAATTTTCTTCTTCAATGCACACGTTCTCCAGGAACAAGCCCCTGTCTACATTGAATTGGACAAAATCTTCCGGCAAGACGATCAGCTCTTTATCGATCTGTTAAACAACTTACGGAATAACCAGGTTACGCTCGAAGATCAAAAACTACTCGAAAAATATGTCAATCCGGCATTCGATTCTACGAAAGAAGAAGGATACATTACTTTGACCACTCACAATTCGAAAGCAGATCAAATGAACGCAACTGCTTTAAATTCATTGAATGAGAAATCAATTACTTATTCGGCAGAGATCAAAGGAGATTTCCCGCCTCATCTGTTTCCTCTGGAGAAAGAAACGGAATTAAAGATCGGTGCTCAGATCATGTTCATCAAAAATGACATTTCATTTGAGAAAAATTTCTACAATGGTAAAATGGGAGTTATCAAATCCTTAACACCTGATGAGATTGAAGTCTTTTTCAAAGATGAAAAACGGACAATTACCGTGGAAAAATACGAGTGGAATAATATCAAATATTCACTGAATGAGCAAAGCGGTGAAATCGAAGAAGAAGTTTTGGGAACTTTCGTTCATTATCCGATCAAGCTGGCCTGGGCTATTACGATCCACAAAAGTCAGGGCTTAACTTTTGATAAAGCAGTTTTAGATGTCTCGAACGTTTTTGCTCCCGGACAGGCTTATGTTGCTTTATCAAGACTTCGAAGTCTTGCCGGATTGGTTCTTTTAAAACCACTTTCCATGAACGGACTGGTAAACGATCACCAGGTTGTTTCATATGCTTCTAACAAGGCTCCGGAGGATCAGATGAAGTTGTATTTGGACCAGGAAACCGCACGTTTTGTTTATACCAGTTTGGTCCAGGCTTTTGATTGGTACGACTACACAACCAAGTGGGCAACCTTTGAATTGGGCTTCAAATCCCAGGGACCGAAAACAGAAAAAGGAAAAGATAAATCATGGGTGGCAAATCAGCTGCAGACTGTTCAGTCTACTTTTGATGCAGCAAGGAAATTCCAGAACCAGCTTTCGAATCTTTTTTCAAAAGAAAAACCTGAATGGGAATTCATTCACGAACGTGTACAGGCTGCTTACCAGTATTTTTTCAAACCATTGGATTCGCAGGTCTTTTCCATAATGAAAAGACGCTATGAAGTAGCCAAGATCAAAAAAACAAAGCAATACTTTGAAGAACTGGAGGAACTGGAACAGGAAGTAGTTGCTGTTGTTCATCGCTTAATGAAAAGCCGTTTGCTGATGGAAGCCATTGTGAATGGCTTACCATTTACAAAAGAGACAATCAAATCTCCGGAAATTCTGAATTATGTGATTGCAAAAACCCACAGCATTCAGCAGGAATTGAGAGCTAACCGATCCATGCTGGAGGAAATGGTTGAAGAGGATTTTACAGATGTTATTCAATTGGTGAAACCCAAAAAGGTCAAGGAGGAGAAAATCGTTAAGAAGAATACCTACGAGATTACCTTCGAGTTGTTTGAACAGGGAAAAACCATGGAAGAAATCGCAAATGAACGTCAATTAGGATTATCGACCATTGAAGGACATTTTGCTAAGCTGGTTCAGCAGGAGAAAATTGACATCACAGACATTTTAGATCCGAAACGCATTAGCGAGATTGAATCTTACCTGGAAGATGCAGAAGGAAAGACTTTGGGAATTCTCAAAGAAGAATTGGGAGATAAAGTGACGTATGGTGAATTGAAATTAGTCCAGGCTTCGAAGATGTTGTAATTCATACTACTATTAAAACCCCACCCAACAACTCTAAATCTTAGAGTCCGCATAACGAATACATTTCTATGTGCCCTATGCAGCTATGTGGTTTTATTATCCAACCACAATAGAACACATAGTTCACATAACTTTTCATTAGGACAATAAAAAATCACATCCGCCATAACGAATGTGATTTCACCAAACTACCAGTAACCACTCGTCATTCAACCAACTCAAATGACTTTGTCCTCCAATAGAATACAATAACATCAAAAAGTAACAAAAAACCCCGAAGCAGATATTACATCACTTCGGGGTTTTTAATTATTATTCGGTTGCTGTTTCTTATAAAGAGAAAGCAGCTTTTACTTTATCTACGAAATCTAATTTTTCCCATGTAAACAATTCAACCTCTTTCACAACTTGTGATCCGTCAGGAGCGCTGAATGTTTTCTTTACTACTTCGTTCTTACGCCCCATGTGTCCGTAAGCAGCAGTTTCAGAATAAATCGGGTTTCTCAATTTCAAACGTTGTTCGATAGCATAAGGACGCATATCGAAGATCTCCGCACATTTCTTAGCGATTTCTCCGTCTGTCAGGTTTGATTTAGACGTTCCGTAAGTATTGATGAACAAACCACAAGGCTTAGCAACACCAATTGCATAAGAAACCTGTACCAAAACCTCATCACACAAACCTGCAGCCACTAAATTCTTAGCGATATGACGTGTTGCGTATGCAGCAGAACGGTCTACTTTAGAAGGATCTTTTCCAGAGAATGCACCACCACCGTGAGCACCTTTTCCACCGTAAGTATCTACGATAATTTTACGACCTGTCAAACCGGTATCTCCGTGCGGTCCTCCGATAACGAATTTCCCTGTTGGATTGATATGGTAAGTGATCTGATCGTTGAACAAAGCTTGCAATTCCGGTTTCAATTTCGCTTTTACACGAGGAATTACGATGCTGATGATATCCTCTTTGATTTTTTTCAACATGTCTGCTTCTGCTCCGAAATCATCGTGTTGTGTAGAAACTACGATTGAATCGATGCGTTGCGGAACATTGTCATCAGAATACTCGATAGTTACCTGGGATTTTGCATCCGGACGCAAATAACCAATGATATGAGATTCATTATTACGAATTTTAGACAATTCCTGTAGGATATTGTGTGCCAAATCCAAAGCCAATGGCATATAATTATCCGTTTCTTTCGTTGCATAACCAAACATCATCCCTTGGTCACCGGCTCCCTGAGCTTCAGCTTTTGCTTCGAAATCATCGTTTGAAACTTTACGGTCAACACCTTGATTGATATCCGATGACTGATCGTGAATAGCAGAAAGAATCCCGCAAGAGTTCGCTTCAAACATGTATTCAGACTTCGTGTAACCAATTTTACGAATTACTTCGCGGGCAATTGACTGAACATCCAAATACGTATTTGTTTTTACCTCACCAGCCAAGACAACCTGACCTGTTGTTACTAAGGTTTCGCAAGCAACTTTCGACGTAGGGTCAAAAGCCATGAAATTATCTATTAGTGCGTCGGAAATCTGATCCGCTACTTTATCAGGGTGTCCTTCAGAAACAGATTCAGAGGTAAACAAATATGACATAGTCCTTGATTATAAAATTTATTGGGTGCGAAATTAGTGAAAAAAAAGAAATTGAATCGCGAATGTTGAAAAAACAGATGTTACTATTCTATTAAATTAATAGAACAATAGTCCTGCACCACTTTTCTAATCAGTTTCAGACTCCTTAATATATCAACTGCCAATAATACCCTAACTTTGCAATTCACAAAAGAAGATCCGAATGCATTCAGACAAACTGGCAAAACAAATTGATTTTATCAAAGAGATTGACAAGGTCAAATACATTCAGCGAAAAACAAAACTGTTTAACAGCGACCGAAATGAAAACGATGCGGAACACAGCTGGCATTTGGCACTAATGGCATTGGTACTGGCTGAACATTCCAATGAGCAGATCGACATTCTGAAAGTAATTAAAATGGTTTTGATCCATGATATTGTGGAGATAGACGCAGGAGACACTTTTATTTACGATTCTCAGAAAAACCATTCGAACACAGACGAAGAAAGACTGGCGGCACAGCGGATATTTGGCTTACTTCCACAGGAACAAAGGGATGAACTCATTGCGATCTGGGAAGAATTTGAAGCCGGAGAAAGCAGCGAGGCAAAATTTGCCCGGTCAATGGACAGATTGGAGCCCTTGCTTCAAAACACCTCGAATAAAGGTGGTACCTGGAATGAATTCGGAGTCAATTACGATAAAGTGTACGAAAAGAAGCAAATCATTAAAGAAGGATCTGATACTCTCTGGAACTTTGCTGAAGGATTAATCAATGAGAGTGTGGAAAAAGGGATTTTGAAGAAAGATTAATATCAAATGATCCGTAAACATTATAAAAACAGACCTTAAGATTCTATTAATCAATAGACAACGCACCAGGAATGTTTTTTCTCCCGGGATCACACCGTTCACATCATTATTAAAACAATTGGTCAGAAATCACTCGTTGACTAGAACAGTAATTGATATATTTAGTTCAAGCCCCATTTTCAACTGCACAACTAAATACGTGAACAAAAAATGACTCAAACAACAAAAAAATTATTGAAAATAACTTTCGTAGCAGATGCCATTATCGCAATTGGATTTGGGTTGTATTCCTTGTTATTTCCCCATGAAACCTATGGAACGATCATCTCCATTCCGGAAACAGGCGCATCAGCTTTCCTGGGAATACTTTCCAGTTTGTCGTTGTTTTACGTTCTGATCGGGTTAACTTGCCTTATCGGGCTTAAATCACCATTTCCCATTGCTATTTGGATTGGTCTGTTAATGGTCGTCCGGCATATACTTGAAATGATCCTGAAGATTTTTGATATCGGCAAAGAATGGGTGATCGGAAACCCTTATCCGGATATCATTATCCATTCTGTTTTTATTTTCGTGTATCTTTTGGCAATCTATCTCACTTACAGGAAGATAAAAAAGCTTTAAAAAATGACAACTATTGATCGTGCAGATTGGCATTACAGTGGAGACTTCCCAAACAAATTACCGAAAAAAAATGGTGGAACGCATATTGGAATGTACCTGCACTGGATCATTGACAATGATCTTATGGGAGAAATGCTTCTTGAGAACGCTGCCGGTGGAATCCAGGATGTAAAATCCGGAAAAATATCAGGCAGGGACTTCCTGTTTGAATATTGTGATGAAAAATTCACGGAAGACTTTTTAAATGAAGAAGGACTGGAATTTACAAGGCGCTATTATAAACGTCGCGGAATTTACATGTACGACTATCAGGAGCTATTGGGAAAGAACTATGATTCGCTCTATGAAATACCTGACACCAGAGAAAATTACAAACTAATAGCTGCTAAAATCACCAAAGAATTTGACAGGTGGAAATCAAGAGGAGCAAAAAAGAGTTGGCAGTTTTGGAAAAAATAAAATCCTTACCTTCGATCTGTAATTATGTTTCAGATCCTGCTTTTCATTATTTCTGTTCTTGCTTTAGCACTGATGGTCTATTGCAGGATTCTGTATTTGAAATTGAAGGAATCGCGGAAAAGCAACACCGAACTTTCAGACAAGAATCACGAACTGAATGCGCTCGTGCATACGAATGAACTGAGCTCGATCCGCTATAAATTAAATCCGCACCTGTTTAAAAACGCACTGAATTCCATTCAATCTCACGCGTATCAAACATATTATTCAATGGATAAACTTTCGGGAGTCCTGGATTACATTTTGTACGAAAGCGACCAGCCTTTGGTGAGTTTGCGGGAAGAAATGGATTTTGCGGCGAATTTCATTGAAATTAATCGCTTGAAACTAAGTCCACTGTTTGATCTGCGTATTCGCAACACCATCAATTTACAGGACGAACGGATCAGTAATTTGAAAATCCTGCCACTGATTACCGTCGACTTAATCGAGAACGCATTCAAACATACCGACTTTCAAAAGAGCGAATCCTTTATTTCCATTCATTTGGAAATCGTAAATAATGAGTTTGTTCTCGAGGTCAGTAACCGCATTTCGGAAAGCACTCCAATGAAAAAGGAACGCAGCGGCTTGGGGATCAAAAACCTGGAAGAGCGTTTGGAAATCGCTTATCCGAATGCATACGAACTCTCTCTGAAAAATGAGAAACCGTTATTTCATGCCCGGCTCAAATTGAAACTCAATGGATAGATCAATGCTCCGTGTAGTTCTTCTGGATGATGAATTGCTGGCACTCGGCTACTTGAGAACTTTGTGTGAAGGCATTCCGGATATTGAGGTAGTGAAAGCCTTTGATAATCCCCTTCTGTTTTTATCTGAAGTTTCCGGTCTTTCATTCGATTTTTGCATTTCCGACATCATAATGCCAAATCTTAGCGGCTTGGAAGTTGCCGAAAAACTCGATTCAAAACCGATTATTTTTACAACTGCACACAACGAATACGCTGCAGATGCTTTTGATATCGAAGCTATTGATTACCTGAGAAAACCGGTACAAAAAGAACGCTTGGAACGGGCTATTGAAAAAGTTCGCACACGAATCGACCAGACCAAAAATAAAGCTGTCTGGACAGTAAATACCAATAAAGGAAAATTCACCATCCGGCTTTCAAAGATTGTAAGTTTCTCATCAGACACCTACGACAGAAGAGATAAACTACTGCGTTTGGAAAATGGGGATGAATTGGTCGTAAAGAATAAATCCTTTGATCAACTGCTGCAGGAACTGGATACAATTAATTTTATTCGCATTTCAAAATCCGAATTACTTTCAAAAGCATTTATCCAGGGATATCACGGTGATATTGTTTTGAGCAAACTCCGGAACAAAGAAGGAAAATACCTGGAATTCGGTTTGAGCGAAAACTACCGCAAGACTTTTTTAGAAGCCTTCAATAAATAAGTAAACAGAACTTAGTACAATTAAAACGGGTTTCAGTACATTCTTAAAAACAGCTTGTTTCCTTTCCTGTTTTACCGGCTTATTTTTGCTGAAAATTCAAAACTATGCGGAATCTCAGAAATCTCTTGTTCTACATTATAACGATTGGTGGATTCGCTGCTGTCATTTTTGGAGTTATCTTATCAGGGAAACCCCTGGAATCAGAAAAAGTAACTGCTTTCAAACCGGAAGCTACTGCATCTACCTGGCAGCAATTCACAGAAACCTACTACCACAACTTAACACATCCTTTAGCAATTCTTCTGCTTCAGATAGTTACAATCATTGTTGTGGCAAGAATCTTCGGTTTTTTCTGCAAGAAGATCGGACAACCTTCCGTAATCGGTGAGATTATTGCCGGTATTTTCCTGGGACCTTCATTCATTGGAATGTATTTCCCTGAGTTTTCTCACTTTGTTTTTCCGGAAAAATCGCTGGACAACTTAAAGTTCTTAAGTCAGATCGGTTTGATCCTGTTCATGTTCGTTGTTGGTATGGAGTTGGAACTTAAAACATTGAAGAACAAGGCAAACGACGCGGTTGTGATCAGTCATGCAAGCATCATTTTTCCTTTCACACTAGGTGTTGGGCTAGCTTATTTTATCTACTCCGAATTTGCTCCTGAAAACATAAACTTTTTGTCTTTCGCCCTGTTTATAGGTATTTCGATGAGTATTACAGCCTTCCCTGTATTAGCAAGGATTGTCCAGGAACGAGGTTTGAATAAAACCAAACTGGGCTCCATCGTAATTACCTGTGCAGCAGCAGACGATATTACAGCCTGGTGTATTTTGGCCGCAGTCATCGCAATCGTGAAAGCCGGTTCTGTTTTGAGTTCGATCTACATCATCCTAATGGCCATTACTTATGTTTTCCTCATGCTGAAAATAGTTCAACCATTTTTAAAACGCTTGGGCGACAAACATTCCAACAAAGAAAGTTTAAGTAAGCCGGTAGTTGCCATTTTCTTTATTACCTTATTAATCTCGTCCTTCGCTACCGAAGTCATTGGAATTCACGCATTATTCGGAGCCTTCCTGGCTGGCGTTATTATGCCTTCAAACATGAACTTCCGTACCATCTTTATCGAGAAAATAGAAGATTTAGCTGTATTATTATTGCTCCCACTCTTCTTTGTTTTCACCGGACTCCGAACACAAATCGGCTTATTGAACGATTGGCATTTGTGGCTGATTGCCCTTGCGATCATTGCAGTTGCTGTAATAGGTAAATTCCTGGGATCTGCCCTGGCAGCAAAATTTGTAGGTCAATCCTGGAGAGACAGTTTGATCATCGGTGCCTTAATGAATACCCGTGGATTGATGGAACTAATCGTTTTGAATATCGGGTACGACCTGGGAGTTCTTTCAGACGAAATCTTTGCCATGCTGGTAATCATGGCCCTGATCACCACATTCATGACCGGACCGATGCTCGATATGATCAATTGGTTTCTCCCCGAAAAGAAATCGGAGGAAGAATTAAGTGATCACCGGAAACTTTCTACCAAATACTCGATCTTACTTTCATTCGGTAACCCCGAGAGAGGCAGAACCTTGCTACGCTTAGCAAACAGTTTGATCCGAAAATCTCCCGAAAACGCAAATATTACGGCTTTGCATGTTTCATTAAGTAATGATTTGAACCAGTTCAATGCGGAAGAATATGAACGGGTAAGCTTTGCTCCAATCACGGAAGAATCACAAAAATTACACATGCCGGTTGTAACCTTGTTCAAACCAACCGTAGATATTGACAAGGAAATCACAGACACATCCAATGCCGGAAACTTTGATTTGCTCCTGATCGGAATCGGAAGTTCCGTTTTTGAAGGCTCTCTTCTCGGACGGATTTTAGGATTCACTACCAAACTGATCAATCCGGAACGATTATACGAAACCATTACCGGTAAAGAGCCCCTGTTTGAGAACACGGTATTTGATGAACGGACACGCCAGTTGATCAAAAACGCCAAATTACCTGTTGGTATCGTAATAGATAAAGACCTGGAAAAAGTAGAAAATGTCTTTCTGCCGATTTTCTCCATTCACGACAGCTTTCTGCTGGTTTATGCACAGAAACTCATCCATCACAGTAATGCTCGCGTAACGATCATCGACTCTTCGGGTATCGTTAAAACACATCCTGAATTAAAAGAATCTATCCGTATGATAGAACAGGTTGCCCCGAATCATATTTCGTTACAAACAGAACCACGTTTGGATAAGAATTTTATGAATCAGCAGGATTTAATGCTGATCAGCCACGACAGCTGGAGAAAAGCGGTGGAAACCCAAAGCCTGTGGCTAACAAACACCCCTTCTGTAC
>CAMPIU010000021.1 GCA_946886545.1 uncultured Flavobacteriales bacterium
GCGCATAACCAGAAATAGTAGCCGCATTAAAATCATAATTCCAATAAGTTGCCTCCAGTCCATATTCCAAAGCATTCAATCCACCCCTGGATTCGGGCAAACACTGATGCGGATCCAAGGTGTCCAAAGGATAATTGATCTTAAGCGAATCCCCCGTCTGAATACAGGTTGAGCGGTTAGAATACACATTCCACTCTTTGTTTTTCAAATATTCGGCAGGGACAGAAGCAAAAAAATATGGCCTGTTCCGGATTCCGAATTTGCTTTGCCAAACAATGGGCTGATCGTAATTCCTGTCGAAGTAGTAGTATCTTGAAAGCGAAACATAATCCTGAGGTACAATGAGCAAATATTCACCTTCCAGGCTTTTCTTTCTAAGTTGTAGATTTTGCATGACATAGACTTCCGGTAAAAGTTCTGATTTCAGTTTCAAAGGAGCACTCATATCCTTATCGCAGACAATACATTCGTTGTAATCCGCCCGAATCTCTTTCTTCGTCAAAATTCCATAAGATTCAAAGTCTACTTCTTTTATACGCGCCTGATACCGTTCATGCCGCCACCATCCATCACCGCTTAGTTCCAGCTTCCACTTAACGATCTTGGCATATTGTGAGTTTTTGCTTAAAGTGTAATACACCTGATTTTTGGAAAACAAATGAGGTTCCATTTCCAGGATCACGTAATTTGCCCGTCCATCATTGAAGCGGATGATGTTGCAATTTTTCATGATCGAATCCGAAAGAACAAAACAAGTTTTTGTGTTTCCGAAATACTCATAGAGTTCCGTGGTATCTTCCACTAATCGTTTACCGTCGTAAAACAGATGAATTTCGACCCTTCGGTGATTTTCATTTGGATTTCGAAATGCATTTTCCTCGCCTCTTGCAAAACTTGAAATCAGTGTTTTTGCCGGGAGAATTTCAGTCAGGTATTCTTTGACCTTTTCTGCACGTTTCTTTGAAAGCCGGAAATTGAGTTTCTTTTTTCCGGTGGAATCAGCAAATCCAATAACCTGAAGGCTATCGATTTTCTTCAAGTCATGAGCAAAAATGTATTTATTGATTTGCTGTTTATTATCCCCCAACAGTTTATAATCTCCACTAGGATAATAAATCGAAAACACTTCTTGCGCAAATGCATGATGCTTACTTAATACCAGAAGTATCAGCAACAGGCCGGTTTTTCCCCTAAATAAAAAAAGACCCGCCAGCAGACGGGTCTTCCGATTTTTTTTCCGCATCACGAGAGCGAATATAGTTTTAATCCCGAATTAAGCAATTCCTTTTTACGGGGTTTTATTCGTGAACAATCAGTTTAAAGCCTTTTCCATGAATATTCAAAATCTCAATCCGCTCATCTTCTTTTAAAAGCTTACGCAGTTTTGCAATATATACATCCATAGAACGACCATTGAAGTAATTATCATCTCCCCAAATAGCGCGTAATGCCGCTTGTCTGTCGAGTACTTCATTGCGATTCTTACACAATAAGTGTAACAACTGTCCTTCTTTGGTCGTCAATTTCTTGTCTTCTTCTTTCAAATGAAGGATGCGGGAAACCGGTTCATATTGGATCGTACCGATTTGCTGTATTTCACTTTCTTCACCATCTGAAGGACTGGTACGTCTTAAAATTGCTTCGATCCGTGCCATCAACTCTTCCATCGTAAATGGTTTTGTCATGTAGTCATCCGCTCCACTTTCAAATCCCTCGAGTTTGTCTTCCTTCATTGCTTTTGCTGTCAGGAAGAGGATCGGAATTTTCGGGTCGATGAGCCGGACTTCTTTCGCAAGGGTGAAACCATCCATTTCGGGCATCATCACATCAAAAATACAGAAATCGAAATGTCCGTCTGTGTATTTTTCATATGCATGCTTTCCATTGCGTGCAAGTTCTACCTGGTAACCTTTAGCTTTCAGAAAAGTTTGCAATAATTGACCCAGATTGTCGTCATCTTCTGCTAATAAAATTGATTTTTGCTTAGCCATAATTATCTTTTTATTGTTACACGAAATTCGGAACCTTCTCCTACCTGACTCGTTACATGAAGGCTCCAACCAAATAGTTCGGCGAGTGCTTTCACATAACTTAAGCCCAAACCGAAACCTTTTACGTTATGAACATTTCCGGTCGGAACACGGTACAATTTATCAAATATTTTCGAGATATGTTCACGTTTTATTCCAATTCCTTTATCAATGACAGACAATTCAAGGCGATCCGCGAAAACTTCCAGTTTTACAGTCACATGGATTTTGTCTTTACTGTATTTAATTGCGTTATCAACCAAATTGTTCACCATATTGGTGAAATGCATACGATCCGCTTCGATGAACACCTCTTCCTTAGGCATTTGAAGGATCAATTCCCCATCCAGTCCGGCAATCCGGAAGGAAGCAGTTTTTGCCACAGACTGAATCACTTCCACTACCGGAACCTGCTCCATCCTCACTTTTAATTCGCCCCGGTCAATTACCGCACTTTGGAGAATGGACTCCACCAAAACCCCCAGACGCTTATTTTCCTCCTGAATCATTTTTACAAAAGGTGCCGCATTTTCTGTCTGCCCACCCATCATAGCCGGATCATGCATAGCTTCACAAGCCAATGAAATAGTCGAAATAGGAGTTTTGAACTCGTGAGTCATGTTTGAAATGAAATCATTCTTCAGTTCATACAACTTCTTTTGAGTCAAAATGGTACGGAACATGTATGAAATTGTGATAATAATTAGAACCGCGAGGATTAAACTTACGATCAGCAAACTCCCCATGGACCTGAGGACGAAGAATTTACTATTGGGGAAATTCAAATGCAGGGAAAGTTTATCTTCCAGAATTTTATTAGGAAACAGTATGGCTACCTGGGTTTTAACCGTATCCAGATTTACATCGTAATTTTCCAGACTCTGTTTAAACTTAACCGGCTCGTTGTTTTCCTCTACAATTACAAATTTGAAATCAACCGGAAGTTTATCTGAAATCAGTTCCTTTTGAATGATTGAATCCAGGATTTTCAAATTGATTCTTTTTTCGGGATCCAGATACATATTGTCTCGGAACGTCTCTATCATCAATTCGTTGATATACTTCGCTTTCTTGACAATCTTATGCATTACCCGCTGATCAAGGTGATAAGCTGCCCTGATAGAATCCTTGTGAAACAAACTGGTTCCGCCGCCATCAAACAATTCATGAATCTGCCGAACATCTCTGGCCAGGACCTCTTGTTTCGAATACAATCCGGAAATGGAATCATAACTATTCCCGGTTACGATCAAATAATTTTCCAGCTTCCCTTTTATGGTAAGCACCGTATCGCGGATAGAAATCGATTCCTTTACTTCAAACAGATTTTGGAATTCTTCTTTTAAAACGTCTTTGTATTGACCGGAAACATCCTTACTCATTAAGCTCGAATACCTGCGAAGATCTTCTACTTTTTCATAGCGGATTGCTATTCGCTCCAGGGCAGTATTGACCTTACTTTTAAAATCATCTGATTTCCGATCGTATAACTGAAGAGTCTGGAAGATCTGAATCAACAAAAGGGCAAGCATGGCAATCCATACTGCAGTAATAACGAGATTGATTCTGATCTTGATCATAGAATAACGAATGTAGGTGAAATGTTAAAATTAACGATTCACTTAACGTTTTTTATGACGAAAGATAAGGAATTGAAAATGGACAATTGAGAATTTAAAACAGCTTTGCTTTACCTCCTTTTCAATTTACCATTCTAAATTTTCAATTAAACTTACTTCTTCTTATTCCCCTTCTTCTTCGGCTTGCCGTATTTATCCTGCATCGCCTTTTTGTGATCGTAGCGAACGTTGACCTTCTTATTCTTGTCTTTTTTCTCGTGAAATGCTGGTCCTGCCTGGTCCTTTGAGGGTGATTTAACCAAAGTGTTCTTCATGGCAACCTGTGGTTTCTCAAAATCTAAGACCAATTCCGACAATTCAACTTCATCGGGAAATTCCTGAATAGTTACTTTCATATTCATGAACTCTTCGATACGTGCAAACAAATCCCTGTCTTTTTCAGTTAGAAAACTGATTGCATGACCTTCTTTATCCTGACGACCGGTTCTACCAATTCTATGAATATAATTTTCCTGGTTATCCGGAATATCAAAGTTGAAAACATGTGTAATATCCGTTACATCAATACCACGGGCAATCAAATCCGTTGCAATCAACACTTTGTAAATTCCATTTTGGAAATGGTTTACCGCATTGAAACGGAAATTCTGAGCTTTTTGAGAGTGAATGATCCCCAATTCAACATTGAAAATCGGCTCCAATTCCTCAAATAATTTGTCGGCCAAAACACGCGAAGAAACGAAAACCAGTACTTTGGTCATATCCTTATTCTCCTGGAGCATGTGCTTCAACAAGTTCACCTTTGAAGTAAAATTCGGAACCGCAATTGCCTCTTGTTTGATTTTTTCTAAAGGAGTACCAACACGTGCAGCTTCAATTTTAACCGGATCATCGAAATACGTCCCGAGAAATGTCTCCACTTCTTCCGAAAGGGTTGCTGAGAACAACAAATTTTGTCTTTTTTCAGGAAGCAAATCAAAAATACGCATCAGTTGCGGTCTAAAGCCCAGGTTAAGGGTTTCATCCACCTCATCAATAACTATTTTCTTAGCATGCTTCAGCTGTAATGATCCGTTTGCCGTCAAATCAAATATCCGGCCCGGAGTTCCGACCAAAACATCCAATCCCTGCAAAACCATTGACGCTTGAGTATTGATATTTGCACCACCGTAGACACCGCCTACAGCAAGATTCATGTAGGGAGTTAGTTTTTCAACTTCCCGAACCACCTGTACCACTAATTCCCTGGTTGGAACAATGATTAAAATTTGCGGATGCGGTTCTTTGGAAAACTTCCATAAAGACAGGGTAGGAAGCAAATATGCAAGTGTTTTCCCTGTTCCGGTTTGTGCCAGACCAATGACATCTTTTCCGGACATCATTACCGAAAATCCAGCAGATTGAATGGTTGTAGGAGTAGTGTAACCCAACTCATCCAAAGCAGTAAGTATTGGTTTTTTGATGTTTAAATCGTGAAATGTCATGAGGAAAATTTTCACAAAGGTAATCAATCCGTTTTTGTATACTTGGAAAGCCTTATACTTTCTGAAAATCGGTCTCTTAAAAAATTTTCTTTAACTCCTGATGAAACTGCTGTTTCACTGATAATCAGTGATATATCAAGTAATTTGAATTGAAAAATTAACATCCACCGGGGAAAAAAACATTTATATTTGCTTTGCTAATACACTGATCCTAATCGAATTAGGATCAACAAATGTTACTACTACTATGATAAAGTCTACTCTTTGCGTAATTTACGCTGCATTCCTTTCTGTGCAGTTAGCTAAAGCACAAATCACCGTTTTTGAACCCATGTCAGCTCAGATTGATTTCATTAGTCCACGAAGTTATAACCTGGAAGCCGGCAAAAGGTACAACAGCGAAATATATTATTCCCATCCCGACTTCGGAAAGTTAACTTTCGATGCACCCTATGGCAAATCCGTCGTTGAAGATCTCAGTAAAAGAACTTATGATTCAAGATATTACGTGGATCTGAATGATCCGACCTTCTTTTACATTCAAAAATCGAGTAAAGCCATCAACCTGTTTCAAGACGGGCTTTGGCGGGCAATAGATCCGACACTTCATGCCCTTTCATCTCAGGTTTATCAATCCGGAGTTCAGCCTTGCCCTACAAAACTGGATCTGGCGAATAAAAAAACCAGCTTCCAGCTAGGAGCATCTGAATTCAAATTCAACCATTATTCTTTGAAAATTGTCCACAACGATAACTCTGTTACGATGCACCAGGCTAATTGGTCACAGATCTCAGTTGGGAATGAAGGAGCTTATATCACCGATGTTTTTCCCGGAATTGACATGAAATTGGTTTTCAGAGAAGCAAGTATTGAATCCGATTTCATTATCCGCGAGAACCTGCATGTAAAGAAATTGGTGTTTATAGATCAATTGGAAATTCCTGCCTATTTGAACGGTTTTATTTACACCGATGAAACGGTTCTGAACGGACCGGTCATTTTTGAAAACATTTATACGGGAGAAGCAGAGATAAAATTCAACAGTGCGAGATGTCACGATGCTTCAGAAGGCAGATATTCATGGCTCAATCCATATACACTGAACGGGAGTACTTTGGAAATTTTATGCGATTCCATTCAACTAAACGATCCGGCAAAAGTATATCCGATAACCATTGATCCATTGGTTACAGTTGTGGGGCCAATAGCTTCTGCAAATAATTTAATGGGTTCGCGTCCTTCACCGGCATTTTGCTCTAATATACTAAATGTTACTTTTCCCGGCGGGTCAACACCTTGGGATGTTTCTGCCGGATGGACCATCGTTTCCGATTTTTGTTATTTAACTTCCGGTTGGTTCTATGATGATTGCTGGAGATCCGAAGCCCAGATATGGATCACTTCCTCCTGCGGCGGAATTTCTCCAACCGGAGCACCCGGCACAATTTGGGCTTGCACGGCAGGCTGTAACAATATCGGCACATGGAATCCGGTACTGCCTTTTGCAACTTCAGGAACACAAACCCTTGCACAATGTTATACACCCTCATGTTCGAATCAGACGCTCAGCTTTACAATTAATTTTAATCGTTCCTATTGCACAGGAAATGGCACTTACGACAATTGCAATTGGGCAACAAACTATTGCAACTTTATGAATAACTGGAATGTAACTGTTCAGGGAAGAAATGCAGAAACATTATCAAATACAGCTACCGGCAACGGTTCGGCTACTTATGCAGCAGCAACTTGTGCTTCCGGGACAACCTTGTTAAATCCGACAGCCCAATACGGTGTACCGGGATATACCTATTCCTGGTCTACAGGAGCAACATCCAGTACGCTTACCGTTCCAAACGGTCCAAATACCTACACATGTCAGGTAACGGATGCATGCGGGACTGTGCGGACTGCCACATTTACAATTACTTGTCCTTTGGCTATCAATTTAAGTTCATTTGAAGTAGAAAATTCAGGAGATGATGTGGCGATCAATTGGGCCACCAGTTTCGAAAAAGAGAATAATCATTTTATCCTTCTAAGAGCCGGAAGTGATCTGAAATTTGAAGAGATTACTCAAGTATTGAGTCAGGGAGATTCGGAAGACGCACAATTTTACTCCTTCGTGGACAGAAATCCGGTTGAAGGAATCAACTATTATCAATTAGCGATGGTTGATATCAATAATGAAATAAAATTATCCGATATCCGCTCTATTGAGAAACAAGGCTCTTCCAAACCTATTTCAATTTCTCCGAATCCGAATAATGGAAATTTTTCAATTCGCGTGCTTATTCCGGAAAGCGGAGATTATCTCGTTTCAATAACTTCCACCGAAGGAAAAGTGGTTTCACAGCAAGTTTATCCATTCAAAAAAGGTTCCCACACAAAACCATTTAATAAACTAAACATGCAAAAAGGTTCTTACATAGCAAGAATTCAATCGAAATCGGGAGGGAAATTCACATTGGAAGAGAAACTGGCAGTAGAATAACAAATCCGTACCCAAAAAAATCCAAATCAATCAAAATAAAAACCCGACGTCCGTCAGTTGACGGAGTCGGGTTCACTCTGCTATGAGTTTGTTGGTTGGTACCATCCCGAATCAATCTGACGCCGTAACTCAGGGTTCATTAGATTCGAGACTTTTACCGGAGTATTACATTTTAGGCATCAATACTTTGTCAACAACGTGGATCACTCCATTTGACTGATACACATCATAAGTAGAGATGTTTGAAACATTTCCTGCTTCATCTTTGATTGTAATATTGTGATCACCATTCATCATTGCCCACAATTTACCTCCTGAAACTGTTGTCATTTCAGCTTTACCTCCACCTTTCTTAATTGCTGCTGCAATTGTATTGAAATCCATTTTACCAGCAACCACGTGATAAGTCAATACTTTAACCAAAGTTGCTTTGTTCTCCGGTTTCAGCAATGTTTCAACTGTTCCCGAAGGAAGATTTTCGAAAGCGTCGTTTACTGGAGCAAATACCGTGAAGGGACCTTTTCCCTGTAAGGTCTCTACTAAACCCCCCGCTTTTACAGCTGCTACTAATGTCGTGTGATCTTTTGAATTTACCGCATTCTCCACAATGTTCTTCGCAGGATACATAGACTCTCCACCAACCATTACAGTAACATTTTGAGCAAATGAGTTAGAAAATAATGCTGTTGAAGCAAATAATGCGATTGATAATAAACCCTTTTTCATAATCGTAAGTTTTGAATTAAATAATTTGACTCAGTTACGACCAGAAAAAAGTTTTGGATTTTGGAAAACGAAAAAAAAATGAATTTATTTTCGAATTGAATTATAACAAGCTGATTAACAAATCATTCCAATAATAAAAGTCCTACAGTGAAATAGATAAAAAGTCCCAATACATCGTTGGTTGTGGTAACGAAAGGACCGGTTGCCAGTGCAGGGTCGATCTTATAACGATTTAATATCAGTGGAATCATGGTTCCGAAAATGGCTGCAAAAATGGTAACAGTAAGCAAAGAGATGCTTACAACAAGTGCCAAACGGTAATCATTGAAGAAATAAGAAATTCCAAAAATTAATGAAGAACAAAGCAAACCGTTCACCAAACCAACAATAGATTCTTTTCCTACCTTGGAGAGAATACTGTCAAAAGGATCATTTCCACGGGCCAGTGATTGCACAACAATTGCAGAAGATTGTACTCCGACATTTCCTCCCATTGCAGTAATCAGGGGAATAAAAAAGGCAAGTGCAGGAAGGTGAGTAATGTTCGTTTCAAAGCGGGAAATTACCTGTGCACTCAAAATCCCTCCCAGCATTCCTATTAACAGCCAAGGCAAACGAGCTCTGGAAATGCGGAAAACACTTGAGTTCGATTCAACTTTTTCCGAGATACCCGAAGCCAATTGGAAATCCTTATCAGCCTCTTCCTTGATTACATCCACAACGTCATCGATGGTAATACGACCAACTAATTTTCCTTGTAAATCGACTACCGGAACTGAAACGAGGTCGTACTTTTCCATCACCTTTGCAACCTTTTCCGAAGAATCACTTGTTGTGACGAATATCAAATTTTTACCTTCGTATAAATCTCGTATCGGAGTTTTAGGACTTGCAAAGAGCAATCTTTTTAAGGAAAGAACACCAACCAGTTTGTTCAGATCATCGATGACATAGATCGTATAAACCTGTTCTACATCTTCTGCCTGCCTGCGCAATTCGACCAATGCACGGTTTACTGGCCAATCCAATCTAGCCTGGATAAACTCCTTCTGCATCAAACCACCCGCAGTATCTTCATCATAGTTTAAAAGGTCAACGATGTCATCAGCCGCCTCATCATCTTCCATTTGAGAGATTACTTCCTGGATTTTGTCATCCGGAAGTTCTCCGAGGATATCTGCAGCGTCATCCGAATCAAGATTCTCCAATTGCTCTGCCATTTCCTTACTCGACAAAGTACCAAGGAAACGGTCACGAACCTCCTCTTCCAACTCCATCAAAACATCTGCCTGGAGTTCTTCATCTAATTGATAGTACAAATACTTGGACTGTTCCATGGACAATTCATCCATGATTTCTGCGATGTCCGCAAAGTGAAGATCTGTAATGTGGAGTTTAATCCATTGATCATCCTCCGACGAGATAGCTTGTCGGATGCGCTCTAAGAATTCTTTCGTTAGTTCGAAACGCATGGATACTCAATTTTGATGCAAAAGTAAGTCTTTAAAAGCCAAGAAGCAACCTCTTGCTGTTTACCGCAATATTAAATAATGAGACCGGATGCTCAAAATATGATTGAAACGAAAATTTTCAGTTATCAAACTTGCTTTCAGAGTACAGAATCTTCCTTCCAGTAATAAAATAAGCGAAGAAGAATGCTACAAATGAGACCCCCGTTTGAGTCTGCAAAGTATCCTCGATCAAAAAAGAGAGCATTGTGATCACCAGGAAACCAGTCCATTCAAAGGCGTTTATTTTTAAGGCAGTTACCAACTGAATAAACCACAAGCTTACAAAAGCAATGAAACAAATAATTCCGGCTGTAATCCAGGATGTAAGAAACTGATTGTGGGTTAAATGTTGGTTTTGAACGGTCAACTTCGAACGGTTCGTGCGGTAGGCCGAGGCAAAAGATTCTTTCATGTCTCCAACTCCGACACCGATGATCGGATGGGTTTTAATGATTGTCACTCCCGCTTTTAATGATTCTATTTTTTCAAGAAGTGATTTTCCATTCGGATTTTCCGAACCATTCAACTGACCGCGCATCCGGTAGATTTGAGCGGATATTCCTCCTTTTGCCATTTCAACGGAAGCAAAGCCTAATTCCACATTCCGGATATCGCGTTTGGTCATTTTCTGGAAATCAGCAGAATCTTTTTTCAATCCTTTGGAAGTCATATACCTCCACAAAATATTGCGAATCGGATTTCCTTTGAGATCCACTCCGGTCCGGTAATTCACTTTTGACGATTCCGACCATTCTTTTTCCAATTCTTCGTCAGCTATGAAGGCATGAACAGGATATCCGTTTTCCCAGTTCATATTCTCAATTAAATCAAAGGTATAGAGATTTCCATTCACTGTTTTTGTTCCGTAATCGTACGCACTGATCCGGACTTTATGAGGAATCGGTTGAAGTTTGATATAGAGAAAGATGCAAATGAATAAAATAAATGAGCTGAATACTGCAATAAAGCTTCTTTTCACCCAAAGCAAGCGAATCGATTTCACTTTAAAATAAAACATCATTAATACCACCCCTGAAAGGGTAAATACGCCCATCCAGATTTGCGAAAGGTTCGTGTAGAAAATGAACCACAAAGCCAAGATCAGCGCTATCCACCGGTACGGAAATTTCCGGATCCACCAGGCAGCACAAAACACCAAAGCCAGGATAATCATCATTGCATAACGCAAATGCGAAACAAATAAAGAAAGACTTCTGATATCATCGTAGACCTTCGAACCCCACCAATGAAAATAGGTTCCTACGTTGATAAAACTTGTAATAAAAACAGCAGATAAAAAGCTTAAAGCAACCCATTTGTAATGTTTGAAGTTCGTTAAAGGAATTGCAACGATTGCCAATGGAATAACATAAAGTGTCAGCTCTCTGCGAATCATATTCCATGCTTCGCCTTTATTTTCTGACCAGGACACGGAAAGGAGTTCAATCACCAGGTATGCAAACAAGAGCCAAAGCCATTTATTCGATCTCCAATTCTTCCAAACCGTGGGCCAATCCCAAAGCAAAATAAGGTTGAGACCCAACAACATGGTTCCAATGGAAAGAGGAATTTTACTAAAGGGTAAACCTGCTGCAATACCAAGCATTGCAAGCAATTGAATATAATAATGAACGGGTTTCCCGGTCAGTTTATCCAGCATAAGTAATCGCTATATAAATCGATAACGCTTATTTTCCGAGAATAGTATTGACCCTTTTTGTATCAGATAGAACTTCGATCGCTTTTTGAACATCCTTGTCGAATTGAAAGGCTTGTTCCGCACGACCATTTTGATAATAATAACGCGATACGATCTCACTGGACAAAATCTCAGATATTTCTTCTTTGAACTTATCCAAGTCACGTTCTTTAGATGGAGTCACTTTCGATAACAATTGTTCATAGTCCGCTTTAATATCCTCGAAATAGCCCTCATCTTCAGCTGTTTTTTTCATGCGCTCCAATTGTTCTTCGGATGCTGTTGAGTAGGTAAATTCCTGTTTCAGGGCATAAGCTTTGAACGCCGCATAGTCTTCCTCACTTAGCTTGAATGTTTTAGCCGGAGCAATCGTTTCGTGAGAACGTTTGTAATCCGTTGCAAAATTGAAAATCACATTGTTACTTACCAGCATTAACAACAACCGCGAGTAATCATCCTTTTCAACTACGATATCCGGTTCAATTCCACGGCCATCGATTACTTTTCTCCCGTTGGCAGTTGCAAACGTCTTCAGCAATGAATCTGCAATCGCCTTCGGTTTATCCACCAGTTCTTTATCATAGTACTCCAGGCGCTGCACACAACGGCCGGAAGGTGTATAGTATTTTGAAATCGTCAGCTTGATTTTTGAACCGTATTTCAAATCAAAAGTACGCTGAACCAAGCCTTTTCCATATGAATTTTCACCAATAATCACCGCCCGATCCAAATCCTGCAAACTTCCCGAAACGATCTCAGAAGCCGAAGCGGAGCCGCCATCAACCAAAACAACCAAGGGAATATTTAAATCCAAAGGATCCGCTGATGTCGAATACGTTCTGTTTTCTTCCGGAATACGCCCTTTTGTTGTAACTACCGTTTGACCTTTTTTCACAAAAATATTGACAATTTTAACCGCTTCAATTAATAAACCACCGCCGTTTCCGCGTAAATCCAAAACCAATGAAGTCATTCCCTGTTGTCTCAACTTTCCATAAGCAGCAATTACTTCTGCGGAAGCAGTTTGAGTAAAGCCGTTCAATTTAATATATCCGGTTGTTCCATTGCTCAGCATCCCGAAATAAGGAACATCTGCCAGCTTAATTTCATCCCGTGTAATCGAAATCGTTTTTTCTTGTCCGGCGCGCTCTACTTTTAATTCGATTGTTGAACCTTTCGGTCCGCGCAATGCATCTGAAACCTCATCACTTGGTTTGTCTTTCATATTTTTTCCGTCAATAGAAAGAATTTTATCTCCAGCCATTGCTCCCGACAACTGGGCCGGTTTTCCTTCATAAGGTTCTGCAATAAACGTATATTCACCCATTTTACGGATCAAAGCACCAATTCCACCATATTGTCCGGTAGTCATCATGCGGTAATCTTCCATATTTGACTCGTGGTAGTAAACCGTATAAGGATCAAGCTGTTTCAGCATGGCATCGATGGCTGTTTTGCTCATCTCACCCGGTTTGATCTCATCCACGTAATTAGTTTCCAATTGCTGAAAAATGAGATCCATTAACTCCATGGATTTAATTTCCTCGAATCCGTTGGACTGGGCTTTAACCGGGGAATTGAAACCAATAAGAATGGTTACCAAGGCTAAAACATGCAAGAACTGCTTCATATATTTTAAATTTCTTTTATCTGCGCTGCCGCTTGATTTTCATCAAAAAGCTTCGCTTTTTCTTGTGAGTTAACTTCAAAAATCATTCCGTAAAATGATCTCTAAGAAGGTAAAAATACCGAAAGATTGGGAAAAGGATTGGTTTTTTTAGGTTTTTTGACGAATGCTCCATCCATTGAGATTGAATCCGTTCAATTTTCATTCGTTTCAGTCAATTCTGCCATTAACTTCCCGATCAATTTTCGCACACATTTTTCCAGTTCCGGGTAAGTTAATATTTCTTTGTTCGTATAAACAATGAATAAGGATAACTGTTTTCCGCTTGCATTCAACAAATCCTCCAAAGGTTGTTTTTCCCTTCGAAGTACTTCTTTTATCAAACGCTTCACATAATTGCGATCGTGTGCCCGTTTAAACAGGCGCTTAGGTGCAGAAAGCACGACCTGGAAAGGAACTTTCTCTATCGATTTACTCTCTAAATAATATGCCGTTAAAGGAAAGGCACGCAGCTGTTTTCCCTCCTTAAAGAGACTGTCGATCGTTTTTCGACTGCAGAGTTTGTATGCTTTTCCGAAATGTTCCATTGGGATATTAGGATTTAAAACAGGACATCAGGATTTTAAGATTATTACAATCCAAGTCCTGATGTCTTATATCCTGAAGTCTTAAAGTCTACTTGACTGTCCACGTCACACCATCTTTGCCGTCTTTCACAACGATTCCGGCCTCTGTTAAACGGTCCCTGATTTTATCTGATGTGCTCCAATCTTTGTTTTCACGAGCGTCTTTGCGCATATCCAGCACCAAATCCATGACGGTCGTTAATGCACTATCTGTTGCAGCAGAAGCTTTTTCAATTGTCAAACCAAGTACATCGAACACAAAAGCGGTAAATTCTTTTGTCAACAACTCCAAATCACCTACAGTGATCGTTGCTTTTCCTTCAGAAATAGTATTAATGTATTTTACAGCTTCAAACAGACCGGCAACAAGCATCGGCGCATTGAAATCGTCATTCATTGCCTTATACAAAGCATCCACTAAGGCTTGAACATTCTGAGAAGAAGTTTCCTTTACTTCCAAAGAACTCAATTTCCCGTACGCTTCCGACAAACGTGTAAAGCCCTTTTCTGCTGCATTCAATGAGTCAGGCGTAAAATCCAGCGTACTGCGGTAATGTGCCTGCATCATGCAAAAACGGATAACCTGCGGAGAATACGGTTTATCAAAAACTTCTGTTGTTCCATCCACTATTTCCTTTGGCAGGAAGTAATTTCCCAGCGATTTGGACATTTTCTGTCCATTCACGTTCAACATATTTGCGTGCATCCAGTAGTTTGCCGGATTGCAACCAGCAGAACCACAGCTTTGCGCGATTTCATCCTCGTGATGCGGGAATTTCAAATCCATTCCTCCACCGTGAATATCGAACTGATCACCCAAATATTTGGTACTCATAGCAGTACATTCGATATGCCAACCCGGATTTCCATCGCCCCAGGGTGAACGCCAAATCTGCATGTCATCCGGATTTGCCTTTTTCCACAAAGCGAAATCTGCAAAGAAACGTTTTTCATCCTGTGCATTCAATTCACGTGTTTCTTCCGCCAATTCATCGACCTTCCGGCCACTCAGGATTCCATATTCGAACTTTTTGCTGTAAGCACGTACATCAAAATACACCGACCCATTAACCACATAAGCGAATCCATTTTCAATGATTTGTTCGATCACTTCGATTTGTTCCTGGATATGTCCGGTTGCGGTTGGTTCTATAGAAGGAGGAAGCAAGTTATAAATGCGCTGCAAATCCTGGAACTTCACATTGTATTTGTAAACGATTTCCAAAGATTGAACTTGTTCAAGACGCGCTGCTTTTCCGATAGAATCGACCGCCTCACCTGCCGAATTGGTAATATGTCCGGCATCCGTTATGTTACGAACATACTTCACCTGGTAACCCAAATGCAGCAAGTAACGATAGATCAAATCAAAATTGATGAAAGTACGCATGTTTCCCATGTGCGGCTCGCTATAAAGCGTCGGACCGCAAACATACATTCCCACCCTGCCGGCAATAATGGGTTTAAACACTTCTTTTTCACCTGAAAGGCTATTGTAAATCAACAGGGGAGTATTGGGATTCATTGTGTAAAAATTCAAAAGATTTCGAAGCACGAAGATAGGGAGAATTTGGAATAGGGTAAACGTTTGAAATTATTAAGAAGTATTCAATCGTTTTTCCATTCATTCAAAAACCAAAATCCCCTACCAATTTATTGATAGGGGAATTCGCAGTAGTAATTTAGACTGTGGTGTCTATTGGGGTTTCTATTTGTAATAAATCAATTAAACCTCCCACTTTCTCAATCTATGACGGAGAAAAATCATGAACGTTGTTTTAACGCTTGTGAAATATTTTCGTTCATATCCTCATTG
>CAMPIU010000022.1 GCA_946886545.1 uncultured Flavobacteriales bacterium
CCCGACGCGGACAGACATACACACAGTGTCACTGAAAATAATAGATCCGGCGTTTCGAAACAATCGCCTTATTTATTAAAACACGAAGAGCAGTAAGACCACTAGGAAAATTTTAAACCATTATTCTAAAAACCCTTGTGCGCTTCGTGTGCCTCGTGGTAAATAGAAATTACATAACTTTGAGCTATGGCACCAAAATTAAAAATTGGAATTGTAGGAATGGGAAATGTGGGAATTCATTTTCTCCAACGCCTGATCGAACTGGGACATACCCGTTTGACTGTTTACTCGCGTTCAGGAAATAATTTACCTGATTCAATAACTGCTAAGGAGATACAATTCACCAATGATTTTAAGGAATTCATTGATTTTGACATTGTATTTTGTGCGGTAAATGATAACACGATGACGGAAATGATCCGGCTTGTTTCAAAATATGCTCCCGTGGTTTCTGTTTCCGGAACAGTGAACCTGAATCATCTGGAGACAAAATACCCGGTCGGCACCTTCTACCCTTTGCAAAGTTTCAAAGCCGATCAAAGTATTCATTGGGAAGGCTTACCTCTTTTTATTGAGGCAAAAGACACAAAATTCAATGCTTTCCTTATGAAACTTGCCAAAGAGTTCAGTGGAAATGCCATTGAATTATCGGAAGATAAACGTCAGTATTTGCATGTTGCGGCTGTATTTGCAAATAATTTCACCAATCACATTATCGATCTGGCAGCACATTATTGTGATGAACATCAGATTGAATTTGATTGGCTGAAGCCTCTGATCAATCAAACAATGGAGAAAATTCAGACGAATAATCCACACGATATTTTAACTGGTCCGGCAGTGCGTAATGATCAAAGTACCATTCAAAAGCATTTACAACTATTGAAACCGGATCAGAAAAACATCTACCAAACACTTAGCAATAGTATCATCAAACACTACAAATAAAATGATTAGCTACAAAGAGCGACTGAATAACATTTCTACCTTTATTTTTGATATTGATGGTGTTTTAACTGACGGAATCGTTTATCCCTATCATGGAGAATTATTGCGTGGTTTGTATTCCAAGGATGGTTATGCGATCCAATATGCAGTCAAGAAAGGATATAAGGTATTCGTCATTACCGGTGGAAACTCGGAAGATGTCAAAAACAGTTTGATTCATTTGGGAGTCACAGAAGTTCATTTACGATCTTCCCACAAAGTGAAAATATATGAGCAATTGAAGGAAAAACACCAGTTAAAAGACGAAGAAGTTTTATACATGGGTGACGATCTTCCAGATTACCAGGTGATGCAATTGGTTGGAATGGCAGCTTGTCCGCAAGATTCAGCTATGGAAATCAAGCATATTTCCCATTATCAATCGCCTTATAATGGCGGTAGAGGCTGTGTGAGAGATATTATTGAACAAACCATGCGTGTACACAACAACTGGTTTGACGAAGAGGCCTTTATCTGGTAAGATGTGTATTTCTTTTGAAACACACATCAAATCTAATGAACCCTATTATTTGATAAAACGAAGTGTCGAATTCGAACCTGATAAAGTAATGTAATAGGTTCCGGATTGCAAATTATTCAATGAGATAACGTTTGCATTTGAGGATATTTCCCCCGTTTGCACCAATTTCCCGCTAACATCTGTAATTCTGTAATTTACTGTTTCTGTCTTATTGCTTACAATGTTCAAAAAGTCACTTGCCGGATTCGGATAAATACTGAATGTCTGCTCATTTTCTATCACTCCAGCAGTTGAAATCACATATACCGCGCTGCTTGCCTCACAACCGTATTCATCCGTATAAACTACTGTATAATTCCCATTCTGAGTTGGTACAAAGCTCGCTGCTGTTGCATTACTGATTGGATTCGTATTTAAATGCCACTGGTTACCGTTACTCATTGAAGAATAAAGTGTTCCGTTTGAAAAACTGATTACAGGCTCAACATCACCTCCAACCATTACTTCAATCGAATCTGTGCTGACGCAGCCAAAGCTATCAATTGCTTCAAGATTGAAAAGACCCTCCTGGGCGACCGTTATTACAGCATTTGTTTCACCCGTCGACCAGTTAAAACCATAAAAATTCAGACTATCGGATGGATACAATTGAATGGAATTTCCGATACAAATAGCAGTATCCGGGCCAAGATTAAAATCTGCTTGTTGTAATTGAAAAGTTGTATTTAGCTGATCGTTTAGAGGAGATAAGTCTGTCTCATTGTTTGGAAATTCAGTACTAACGTTAACAGCATGAACTTGTCCAAAAGAATGCGGAACCGTTGCCAGAACAAAACCTTCGAGCGTATCTCCGCTTGCTAAAACTCCTGCCCAAACCGGTGTACTCACAACAACTCCATCTACCATCAATTCAAATTCCAATGAAGAAATGTTTTGAGTTCCAAAATTCTTCACATCAACTAAAATTGTCGTTGTTTCACATTCATGTGCGAAATAAATTTCTTGCATCCCTGCATCTCTGAAGTTCTCTATTTGCAAAGTATCAGAATAAGAGATACAACCTATTGTATCGGTTAAAGTAGAATAAAAAGCCCCGAAACCAGTTAATTCCAGGATCGTATCTGTTTCGCCGGCAAGCAGGATGTTATTAGAGTACCATGCAATTACACCTGTAGAAACTGATGTCAAAAGCGTATCTCCTAATTGAGTTAGTGATATGGCAAGCGGCGTGCTCAACTGAACAACTACAGTATCAGTAGAAATACAACCGGAAACGTTGGTTCCTGTTAAAGTATAAGTTCCACTGGAATTTACATAAATACTGCTACTCGTTTCAGAAGTGCTCCACATTAATTCAGAGAAAGTACCTGGCGAATTACAACTTAATAAAACGGAATCAAAAGCACACCCCGTATGATCATTTCCAAGATTAATTGTATCAGTATTTACATTGGCTGTATAAATAACTAAAGAGCTTGTATCATTTGGAACAAACTGATCAGCTAGAGCATTCGGTAGGGATGTAAGTGTTTTTACCTGATATATCTGTCCGTTTGCCTGTGTAAATCCCCCAACCTGAATCCAATCCGTTGTGTCACCAGGATATAATACACCACTCCAATCATACAATGGTGATGACGCTCCATTCGATACCGAACCGAGCTTGAATGAAGTAATTGTATCTAAACAATAATTAAAGACTTTTGCAAATACAACTGCACTGTCGCAATCACTCTCTACCTTTGTTTGAACACTTCCGATATTGATCGGGTCAAAGTTTCCTTCATCCGCACCCACTGTCGGATGGTTTCTCAAATCTCCGTCAATGTCATTTGGAACCGCAGGCGCTGGAACAGCAATTCCCATTGCCAACTGCGGGTTCAAAACATGTAAATCTTTTTTCGTATGAAATAAGGGATTGATCGAATCAGAGTTTGCATTCCAATTTCCCGGCCATCCGCCAGCCATGGTCATAGGCGCTTCATATTCTCCTGTTCGGTAGTAGTTATTGTGATCAAAATCTGAAAAAACAGCCGTATTCCAGTTCCCTGGAAAAGCAAAGAATTCCTGCAGACTATCTGCCTGAATGATATTGTTCCTGAATCGAATGTTCTGTGAGGCAGGTATCGGCCTGATTTGAACAGCAGCGCGGCAATATTTATCATTCGCAGACCATGGTGTGGCATACATATGAATCGTATTGTACTGAAAATCCACATAATTATTCGTGTACGTCTGAAGAGCTATTGTCCCCTGTCCACCACCACCGGATGCAAACCCGCATGCTACGGAAATAAAGTTATTATAGACTTTCGCCTTATAAGAAGATGTTCCATTCATACAGCTCACGTGCATTGCTTCTTCTCCATAACGTCCTTCTATCCGGTTATTCATAATTTCCACTACTCCACCGCACAGCGTAGCTACTAAAGCTGTTGTACCAGTTGTAAGTCCGTCAGTCAAGACCAGGGAATCATTGGTGAAATAGTTGTTCTTGATCTCAACAGAGTCCTGGATAGAGTAAACCATCAATGCCTTTTCTCTCAAATTGAAAAACTGATTGTTCTGAACACTCACATTCTCATGCGTATTTATACTGTTAGGATCTCCTTCTATATGGATACCGCTATACATCGATTTAAACACACAATTATGAACCTTGATATTGGATGATCTCGTAAATGTGATTCCTTTACCAAGTAGATTTACAGGAGAGCGAAAAACACAATTTTCAATGGTAATGTGATCCGCCATGTCAAAGTACATCGAATTGTAAGGATTCGTCCATCCTGAGTAAGGTGTACGAGAAAATGTCATGTAACGGAAAATCAAGTGTTTTGCCCGCCAGGTGTCAATCATCCATAAAGGAGAATTGGAAGTATTCGTATAATTTATTTCCACAGAAGTCGAATCCAGTGATTCGGATTGGAAGGTCACTGTATTCGTCCAGGACAATCCATTCATGGAATTCCCGTCGAAATTGAGATACTCATTATAAATCCCGGGACGGATATTGAAAACTACTGGACCACATACTCCACGCTGAATCAGTGCTGAAATACATGCATTGATTGTTGGGTAATCCGGACTTACTCCACCCACCGTGTAAGAACCCTGCATCATCGTATAAACAGGCGTATTTGTATAGCTGTCATTCAAAGGAACGGCATCGACCTGGCCGTTTGGTGAAGTTGTCCAGACAACAAAATTGTAGGTACTGCTTGGTGCGAAATAGAAATTCGAAAGGGTTACAAATGCACTGTCACCCGGAAGTATAGAACCTGTCCAGTTTACCACTGGCTGCACTACCCCATTCACACTCCAGTTAACCGTTACGGAGGTCATATTGATATCACCATAATTTCTTACTGCAGCTATTATTGGCACTGTTCCCGAACAGATTTGAGTCGGAATATTCATTAATTTAACAACCCCTGTTTCATTGTCCGGATTGTCAAATTCATCTGCGCCGATATCCGGAGTACCGGAACGGATCTCACCATCCAAATCTTTTCCTATACCTAATGGCAATGCATTGTTACTCGCTTCGATGTCAGCAAAAATATGCAGGTCATTCGTTCCGATAAAATTGGTAACCGATTGAAATGAGTGATCATCGTAAGGAGTAGCGGTCTGCCAGGTTGATAAATTCGCATATGAAAGAGTCCTCCAAATAAGGTTTGATGTGGAGGTAGATCTGTAAATGTTATAATCCGAGCTTATGTTGGTATTTTGAAAATAAGCCGCATACCCGTTCGATGTAGTCTGGGCAATATTATTCGCAAAGCTTACATTGCAGTTTTGCGAGTGGAAAACTCCACCACCACCACTACTGCTTAAATTCGTGTTCAGTGTATTATGAAATACATATGCATTCGGACAATTAAACAAGTATAATGCTCTTGAGGTCGTTCCACTGATCATATTACCAAAAACCATTAGTGAATCCATAGAAGTTGTCAGGTGATCAGTTATATCAACTCCTCCGTTCGAAACAGCATTATTGATGAATTTGCTTTTTCCATTGAAATATTCAATATCCATAGGTCCTACAAAAGTGTTTTGAACGATTTTAAATTGATTTACATAGGAAATTTTCACCGAATAGAGTGAACCGCTTCCCTGGTTGTATTCAATCACGATTCTACTTTCCAAATTCGTATTATTCAAACCTGTTAATCCAATACTGGTATATCCGCCCAGAATCTTATTATATCCGATATAATTTGCAGTATCAATGGTATTGGGTGAATAAACGACGCTATATTCATTGCTTGAGCTAAGTCTTCCAATTAGGCGGCAATGCTCCACGCGATTATTGTTTGCACCGTTTTCAAAAATAACTGTTCGACATCCCTGAGATGAGGAAAGATCACGTGCCAAAGTCAGATGGCGCAAAGAAATATAATCTGCTCCATTTAACTTACACACATAGTTATCCGCCAAAACAGTATTATTGAACTCCCAACGTACAAGCGAAGAATCCAAGGCCTCACTTTGAAAAACTATATTATTTGTTTGCGAAGCACCGGTAATTTGTGGAATAATTACATGTTCGTTATAAATTCCTGAACGGATATTGAAGGTTACAGGACCACTAACTCCTTGTGCAATGAGATCATTTACCGCTGAGGTAATGCTAGTATAGCTCGGTGTTGTTCCACCAATTGTGTAAGTCCCATTTAGTTGTGAACGCCCCGTGTTTACTGCAAAAAACAAGACAAAAAAGAAAAAGAGTGATCTCATAAATAAATAATTAGACCAAACAACTTCTAAAATAAAAAAACTTGAAGGTAGAATTCAGGCTAACACAGTTAATTATTTAGGATGCTCAGCGAAGCAAATTTACTACTTTAATTAGTATAAAAAAAGTTTATACCGACCCTATAATCAAAGTAACAATGCAAGCAATTTGATCAGCGCTTTTCTGCTCTTTTATCTTTCCGGGCTTCCCTCATATCTTCCCTGTTATCCTTTCTCTCATCCCTTTTATCCTTTCTCTTTTTCTTTTTTGCTTTCCTGTCGCGGTTCTTTTCTGCTTTTTTCTTCTGTTCATTCACTATTTCCAACTGACCGGAAGCAAAAATAACCGTTGGGATCCGTTTCATTTTTCCGGCATCCAAATACCCACTGAGCATGATTCGGAAAGGAACCCGGTCATTATCACCCCAGATCTTGAAAATCGTTTTTAAGGGCTGTTTCATCTTGATGTCCAGGGGAAATTTAATGATTTGGGAGGACTGAGGCTTAATGGAAATGTCTTTCCCCAATTTCCCTCTCGAAACCAGATCATTACCGATAATCAGTTCATACTGAAGATCATGAATATCCAGTGATAAATTTTTCCCTTGATTGATTATACCCAGAAAAAGATCTACCTGAACATCCTTCTTAAATAGTCTGAGATCTCTCTTTTCAGTCTTAATGACCTTGAATTGAGGAGGAACCGGAACTTCGATTTTTTTACTTCTTACAAAAGGAAGCCTAAAACCTGAATAGACTATCGTCGCCTCAATGGTAATCCCTGTAGAATCCTGACTTTGAAGGCTTAATATTTTTTTCTGGGTATGAGAAATCGGAATTTTAACCGCGAAGGTAATTGAATCCGATTCTCCGCTCTGCTGGCGTAAACCAACATACTGACTCGTAGAAACCAATTTGGTTCCACCAAGTGAAAGATCACAGACCACACTGTCAATATTCATTTCATACGGAGCCTTATTGACTACAATGGTATTCACCTCAATATAAGCGGTATCCGCATGGATATTTGCCTTGATCAGGGTAATTTCCGTTACTTGCGGAACCAGCAGGTTAAGCATTTTTTGCCTTTGGACAAAGAAATAGATGGTATAACCGATAATTCCCAATAACAAAATCAATAAAACATGTCTGAATCGGATTTTTAGCATCATTTTTTCTTCTTCCTTTCACTTTTACGTTTGGCGCGTTTTTCTTTCCGGGCTTCTTTTTTCTTGTTATCACCACTCCCAAACACTTTTTCCAGGAAAGTCTTTTTTCCACCTTCCTGCAGGTTATTGATACTAATAGAATTATCCATGGTAGGGCGGAGAGCATGTAAAAATGCATTGCGTAATACGTAACTGATTGCCCGCCATTTATTTAAATTCACTTTATCAAATGTTCCACCGAACTGGACCTTGGTAGCAAGCTGCTCCTTGCTTTGATTCTGAAGAATTTCAGCAGCACTGGCAACAAGTGTTTCCCACAAAATCTGTTTAAAATCACCTTCCTGCTTATTCCATTGCACTACGTCCAGATCTTTTAAGAAGGGTTTTACATAACCGCCGAATTTACCTTCCTTGGCAGCGAATTCACCATACATATTGAAAATACCTTTCTTCACATCGAAATTCCCATACTCACGGAGCATATCATTCAGTAACACCAGATTCAGTCCATTCATTGCTGTATTCATATCAAAAGTGGGCACCTTTGCCAGTGCATCGAATTTCACATTTAATGAAAACTTACCTTCATAAGCTTCCCCGGTAGCAGTAAGAGTTGCAGGAAGCAATTCTTTGCTATCTGTAACATTCGTCAGGTTAGTTGCCGTTATATTGATATTTTTCATTGCAATATCCAATTTAGGCTTTGCTTCAAGATCCCGGTAGTGAATCTCTCCATTGTGGATATCAAAACGGTTGATTGTTACCGGCATCAAATCATCAACCAACTGTGCAAAATCTGCTGTATCTGCTCTTACATCTTCTCCTTTGTGTTTCTCTTTCACAAAGTTCACTATTGGTTCTTCCACGCTGATTTCACCCACGATCGAACCGTGAAAAATAGCTTTCCATTCGATTGACAGATCAATGGACGGCGATTTGAAGAACGGAATGGTATCCTTCTCTCCTGTTTGATCCTTTTTCTCCACTTTTTTCAGAATTTGGATATCCTTGATCTCGTATGCACCACGATACAAATGAATGTCAATATCATCCACATGACCGTAGTATTCTTCAAGGTTCTCCAACTTTCCGTTCACATATTTCAAAACGATATAGGGTAATAGCAATCTGAAAATGATCAGCACAGCGATGATTGATCCCCAAATGATCCGACGTTTTCTCTTACGTTTCTTCTTTTCTTCCGGTGTCAGCGTTTTTTTGCGCTCTTTTCGGCTTATTGGTGTTTGTTTTTTTTCTTCCATAACAATCGTTTTTAATTGATGGCGATAACCCGCAAACACAGTCAGTAAGGTACGTTTAATTTACTTAAGAGAAAAGATAGGTAAAACAGATGGATTAGGTTTACACAAAAAGTTAATTTATTCTAATTGCGAATGCCGAATTACGAATTGCGAGTCTCTACCCTCGAGTAATGGGGCATTTGTCTGCAGTATCAACTCTTCATGCAAATGATCAGATCCCCGTTCCGAAAGTCAATCTGTCCTATAAACATCCGATTTCACACATGTTTCGGAACTTTTCTGATTGACTCAAGTTTGTTTGAGATTGGCGGCGCTTACCTAATCTTCGCTCCGTGACTTTTGGCTATGTCAATCCAGTACTCTGATAATCCTTTAGCGTCGGCACCGATAGCGTATGCTAAAAACAAGGCTAATGCCATCATTAAGCAGGAAGTTTCCCGAATGGAACCAAATGTTGTCAGGCTGTCTGATAGTTCCTGAATCTTTTTATTCAGGAGTTCATTGTGAGCTTCCACGAAACCAATCATCTCACCGTTTTGTTCTTCCAAGGCAGGGATCATGAGTACATCCAGCCATTCAACCGGGATCTGCTTTGCTAAAGCTGCTGCATCCAGTGCTCCCAATTTCCGCCAGGAAGTCAACGTTTGAGTATCACCTGATTCAGCCAAACCGGTATCGAGCAGCAATTCAAAGGAAACATCTGCCAGGTTCTGCATGATTTCCATGTATGCATCCTGTGCCTGTTCAAAGGCAAAAGTCTCCTGCCCGACCAGGTATTCTTCAACCGTCAATTTGGGTAATCCCAGTACTTCAGGGCATTCTTTCAAACATGGAAAGTCCTGACCTTCGTGGATGTATTGAGCCGTTCCATTCTGAATTTGCCGTCCCAAGGGAAACAAGCGACAAGCCAGTGGTCTGGCTGGATGCACGCTGCATCCTTTTCCGTCTTCATACAACCCACAGGAAAGCTTCCCGGTATAATTGGGTAAGCCGCTGAACTGCAAAACAGTTCCGGATGCCTGAGTATGTTTACTCCTGAATTCCTGCAAAGACATTCCTTTCGCATGTGCCAAACGCATCAGCTCCCAAGGATTGAGTCGCACCAGATTCCCATGGCAACAGGTCCCTGACCTGGAGCAGGTTAAGGAAAGGGGATCACTGAGGTTTAATAAGGTGTTTTGCACGAGAAAATTAAAGGGTAAAGATAGAGAAAAAGAAAGTGCAGATAAAGGTATTCAACTCAGCAGGACCAAATCAAAAAGAAATGGACAAGGATTCAATATAGGTTTAAACCAATAAAGATTTGTTTTAGTGCTTGCACGAGTCTGAGACTCGCGCTAGCTTGAGATGGATTAGGACAGCTTGGTGATTTTTTTTACCTGCAAATCAGTTTTCGCAATCCATTTAATACCAGGATAACAAGTGAGAACAGGCTCCCGAAGAAGAATAAATAAAACAGACTCAGACTTATGGCATAGATTCCTAATGAATGGAAATCACCAAAAATGAGATTATTTAAGAGGTAAAGAAAAAACAAAACACCAACTCCCAAGAAAAACACTTTGATACAAATCCTGTTTAAGCGATCACTTATAAAACGGGTATAAACTCCTTTCATCTCTAGTCTGAATTAATAACTGGGCTAAAGTAAATGAAATGCTTCTGCCACAATAAAAAGTAACAGAATTATAACAATTGGGATTTTATGCCTTCTATTGGCTTTTACAGCTTTATCACTTTCCCTGTATACCAAATACCATCTGATTGATAGCGAATAATATAGGTTCCGTTTACCCAGGAGGAAGTTTGAATGGAAGAAACTGAAGCATCGGAAGTATAGATCTGTTTTCCGGTCAGATCAAGAACCTCAATGAACTCGAGAGACTCTGTCGCGTCAATTTGAAGAGATTCCGTAAATGGATTCGGGTAAATGGAGATATCCGCATTACTTTCCAGGTCTTCTACCTTTAAAACACTATAGATCACAGGATTTCCGCTTGCAGGAAAAGCATTGTCATTTCCAAGTTTAACAATGAACAAAGAATTTCCTCCGGTACTGAAACCGGGATCCGTGTGATATCCAACCAAAACGGCATATCCGTCATTGGTTTGAATGATCTGGTTCATCTGGTCCTGTCCCAATCCATTGTAACCACCTCCATAGCCGCCCCAGAAAAATGCAGAGGCAAACAGGTTAATTACAAAATCTTCCCCGCCCGGATAAGAATATTGTGGGTCATTTCCCTGAGTAACGACAAAATACTTATCTCCAGGTGATGCAGTATAATTGACGAACCCGACATACCGGCTCGGATGAACAGAATAGCCATCATCAGTTGAAATAAAATCTCCGTCAAGGTCTAGAAAAACATGGTAATTATCCGAATCGCTCTTTCCTGTTTTCACACCTTCTCCGACACACTTTAATGTATTTGAAACCAACTGAACATCGTTTAAAATATATTCTCCGTCACTTCCTGTCAGGGTATCCCAAAGCAAGGATCCGTTGATATGATAATACCCGATATATGCCTTCGACTTTAATGAATCAGCCAAATATCCGGTACCAACAACAGCAAATGTGGTATCTGTAACCAGCACTCCTTTATTGAGATAATCCAGGCCTATTCCACCGGCCTGCTGGCTCCAGATCTCATTTCCATCCTTATCAATACGTGTAAAATACCTGTCTGCAACTTGTGCCTGGTTTGCATCTGATTCGCCTAACATAACAATACTCGTATCAGGCAGTAAAATTGCATCATGAAAGCGTTCCCATCCACCATTGTCATACCATTTTTCCCACTGCTGATTTCCGGCAAGATCTGTAAAAACGACGTATCCGTCAAAACCTCCGGTACCGTTACTGGAAGAAGTCCCAACTATATAATATCCGTAGCTCGGAACAAAAATCACTCTTCTTCCCTCTTCAAACTCAGCTCCGCCATACTGTTTAGACCACACATGAAAACCTTGTTTGTCTAACTTTAGCAGGAAAGCTTGTGATGGAGCATCCTCAAAACTGGAAGAAGAACCGGTAACAATGTAACTGCTGTCCGGCAATTGTGCCACACCTTCCGCTTTATCGTATCCGTTTCCGCCAAAAACGTGATAAAAAGCAATCTGTCCTTTGGATTCCAAAGAATATGCGAGCAAAAGCAAAACAACCAAATATTTTAGAATACCCATGACAAACGAATTAATGCTGATTGACCAAAGCCTTTTTTAGATACCAAACCGTAAACATCGTCCGTACCCAATTGAACTCCAATTTTGTTTTTGTGATACCCGAGCATCAAGCCACCCCTTACGATTGATGAACCTCCGAAAGCTGCGTTGGCAGAAACAGAGATCTGTGGTACAAAACGATAGAATAAGCCCACAAAACCGGTTGGAACAATTCCAATAGTCGGGTAAAAACGAATTCCGAAGAAACTTTGTAATTTTTTAGCTGATTCGAGATCAACTAACTTCATGATTTGAATGTACGCAGGAACCATCACCCAACGCTTCACCTCAGTTTTTTCCACATTTAGTGAATCGAGAAGGGAAAAATCATCCCCGAAAAGATTTCCGCTGTTCTTGATCTGATCCATTGTGAATCCACTATATCTGTATGTTGAATCTGAATTGTAACGGGTTTGAGGTTCAAACATATAAGCTGCTCCCAAATTCTGAACAGTAAACTGAAATGTAGCCGAATCTTTTAACCAGGGAACTTTCAGATATAAATCAAAATCCACTGCAAAACCCAATCCTTTGCTGAATTCCTTGCCTTTCGAGTAGGTCATATCCCCATTCAGACGAAGGCTTATGGAATCCAGATTGGGATCCTGCGACAGTTTTCCCGTTCGGATGTAACCACCCCATTGATTTTGAACGTTCACTACATTTAAGGTCAAAGAACTTCCTGTTTTTTTGTGGTAAAATCCAAAACCCGCTTTTTGAAACTGCATGCCTGAAATGCGTGTACCGGTAAGGTTCGCCGTGTCTTCTCCCAAATAACTGTTCCCATAAAAAGTCAGTTTGAAAGCATCTTTGGAGTAATTCACGTTTCCGACAGCATAATACCCACCTTTTACTAACCAGGAATACCTTCCGGATTTAAATAAATTCGTTGCACCTGAAACGTAGGTAATCTCTCCTGATCCGAAAATTCCGAAGCGATTATTTGCACGATGTGATTTCAGTGTTCTATCTTTCATTTCAGAATCAATGTAGCCTCCAAATGCCAGAGTATTTACAAACTCTTTCTTCATTGAAGTTCCCGTGGCATCGAAATTCCCACTGATGAGTAAACGATTGCTTTGTAAAAGACTATCTCGGAAAATAGGAAAAGTAGACTGACCGAATAACGAATTAGCTGCAGTAAAAATGAATACGATTGCAAAAAAAAGTTTGTTCATTACAAGTGATTTTCAATGGTTAGATTTGCACCAAGTTTAAACTTGAAGAATGCATTTGCAGGAATGGGTACCTGTGTATTTGCACCACTTGCATTATAGGTGTTCAGTTTGAGTTTGATCATACAAAACTTAACCTGTCCGATGTCATTGCACACCGTTTCGGAAACAGGGAAGTAAACTACGCTCTTCTTTTGCATAATTCCATTGATCACAGAACCGAACACACTGGATTCGATTGCACTTGTTCCGGAAACTACTGCCACGGTTTGATAATTTGCATCCAATAAATAGAGTTCCAGGTTTCCCTCAAATGGAAAAGCATTCATGGCATTTACCCATAGCTGACCTGATTTCACGTTTGTTTTATTCGGATCATTCACCAAACTGAGAGCAAAAGTATCCTGGAAGATCAAATCAGTTAAACCCACATTCAGTGGGAATAATCCGTTTAATTTCACCCTCAAGGGATAAGCATCATAAATTTCATCCCATCCTCCCGAAACATTTCCCCATGGATTCATTTGAAGCTGAAAGCTTAGCTCATTCTTCGCTCCATGGTTTTCTACATATTGCTCGAAATTGCTGTTTCCGGGTGTAAAACTCAATGTTGTGTTACTGGGCGAAATAATCCCGTTTGACCCCGTTGCCGCATTAATTGTATTCCAGGTACCGATATTCGGATGAGTGAGAGCAACTGAATTCCCGGCAGCATTGATATTTTTAAGCGAGTTTATTTTGAATTTACCGTTCACTTTCAAACCGTTTTCGATAGTCATATCAAAGGTCATGGCATCTACATCCATCAAACCATCTGTGATATTGTTCATTGCATCAATTTGAGCATATACCGTATCAGACACAAGCTCATTTCCAAAATACCCACGTGCATAATCCAATTGAACATCATTCATCTTAAATTCAAAAATGATGGTGTCTGTTGTCGACACGGCAACTGCAGGTCCGGCTGGATCTGATTTCACCAGCATTTTAGACTGAATTCTGTTATACGAAGTACCGAACTCTCCTGTTAAATCAAGCTCATAACCACTCAAATCCACAAACCCGGAAGCAACTCCAGGATTGCTTTGGGTTCCTGCAGGGGCAATAAATTCTTGTGATAAAACCACTCCGTTCTTCTTAACTCCCGGAAGCTGGATAGTAAAAAAAGTCTTGGTTGCAATCGGATTAAACACTTTTAACTGCACACCTCCCTGTTTTACACGGATTTTTTTCAATTGCACCTCTCCAACATCAATGACATGTTCTTCCACATTGTTTACAAATGAAGTTCCGGGTGCGGCAGTAATATTTAAAGCCATATTAAATGTATTGCGGACACTCGTATCGGGCAGTTCTACAAAATCACTTAATTTAAACTCAAATAAAGAAGAATTGATATCCAGAACATAATTGCCCGAAACTACTGTCAGTAAGGAATCCGCAACCAAATCAGACATCGTTAGACTGTCATGGACAAGCGGAACCTGCCAATCCGTATCCCACATTGCTTTATCGCGCTTCTTACAAGAAGCAAAAGCAAGACCGACACAAAGCAAAAATAGGAGTTTTTTCATGGTATGTAAGAGATACAAAAATTCGAAATTGGTTGGAATTAAACACGTTCAATAACTGTAGCATACCCCTGGCCTACTCCAATACACATTGTTACCAATGCATATTTTCCTCCGGTACGCTGTAATTGGTTCGCCGCAGCAAGTAAAATCCGTGCTCCCGACATTCCAAGCGGATGTCCGAGGGCGATTGCTCCTCCATTCGGATTAATTCTGGAATCACGATCATCCAATCCCATGGTTCTTGTACACGCGAGTACCTGGGCTGCAAACGCTTCATTTAATTCCAATACATCCATTTGATCCAAAGTTAGTCCGGCTCTTTCCAAGGCCTTTCTGGAAGCTTCTACCGGACCGATTCCCATAATCCGCGGCTCCACGCCCGATACAGCTGCAGAAACAATACGAGCCAGGGGCTTCAAATGGTGATTTTTCAATCCCTGATCTGACGCTAACAATAAGGCTGCCGCTCCGTCATTCAGTCCGGATGCATTTCCGGCGGTCACCGAACCATCTTTTTTGAAAGCCGGCTTTAACGCCGCTAAGGTATCCATAGTTGTTCCCGGTCTCATAAATTCATCTTTATCAAAAACAAGTGGATCTTGTTTTTTACGGGGAATCGACAAAGCTGCAATTTCCTGGGCTAAAATTCCTGCATTTTGAGCAATAGAAGCCTTCTCCTGCGACCAGGCTGCAAATTTATCCTGATCTTCTTTCGAAATCTGATGTAACTCAGCCAGATTTTCTGCTGTCATTCCCATCGCGTCCGTTCCATAGAGTTCTTCCATTTTCGGATTAATAAATCTCCATCCGAAAGAAGAATCGTACAATTGCTGATCTCTTCCAAAAGGTGCTGAAGACTTGGATAAAACCCATGGTCCTATTGTCATGTGCTCCACACCTCCTGCAACATA
>CAMPIU010000023.1 GCA_946886545.1 uncultured Flavobacteriales bacterium
ATGTAAATTTAATGAGATGAAATTTGGAAATATCGAAACCTTAGAATACACGAAGTTTTAATTTGCAACAATCATATACATTTTTCTTTGTGTGCTTAGTGCCCCTCGTGGTTTCCCTAGGTAAGGTGGAAATCTTTCGGGGCGAAGCCCTAAAAACCACATGAAGAACCATCGAAAAAACGAAAGTAAACCAGCAGTTGCGCGATTAATCGTGCAACCTACTCTAACTAAAATAACAAACAATCGGCATGATTATTGCACAATAAAGATTAAAATCTAACACGATTGACTTATGAAAAAAAACTTAATCCTATTCTTTTTGCTGACATTTCAAATCAGCATTTCAGGCGCTCAAACTCCCGGATTCGAATGGGTTCATACTTTCGGAGGTTCGCAAGGCGACAATGGTCAGACAATAACTACTGATAGCCAGAACAATATTTGTCTCACAGGATATTTCTCCGGTACTGTTGATTTTGATCCCGGAACAGGCGTAAGTAACTTGTTCTCGGGAGGAAGTACCAATATATTTGTGCAAAAAATAAGTCCATCAGGAGATCTGATTTGGGCAAAAGCACTTCCGGCAGGTAGTACAACCATTACTTCCATTGCTGTGGATCCGTCAGACAATATCGTCATCGGAGGCAGATATACAGGAACAATCGTCTTTCCTACCGTCGACAGCACCGCTACCATTTCTTCGGGACAACCTGATGCATTTATTGTAAAAATGAATTCTGCCGGGCAGTATCTTTGGGCAAAATCCTTTGGCAATCCAAATGATAATGAAATAGATCCCGACCGGATCAATGATCTGAAAACAGACGCAGCAGGAAATATATATTCCACCGGGCATTTTTTCGGCACCGTTGATTTCGATCCGGGACCGGGAATAAGCAATGTCAACTCCTCAGGGCCTAACATGGACATTTTCATACTGAAACTAAATCCTGACGGAAATTTTGTGTGGGTAAAAAGATTCGGAGCCAGCGGTTACGACGAGGGAGTTTCCCTGACCATTCACCAAAACACACTATTACTTACGGGTTGGTTCCAGAACAATGTTGATTTCAACCCTTCACCGGTCGTTACCAATATGCTCACCACCAACGGGTATTCAGACATGTTCTTAACATCCCTGACCACTGATGGCAATTTTAACTACGTCAAACAATTCGGTTCAGCATTTACTGATAAAGGTGTTGCGGTAATCACAGATCCGGACGGAGCAGTTTACCTGACTGGAATATTTGATGCAGCAATTGACCTGGATCCCGGAACAGGAACGAATAATGTTACCCCGGCCAACGGAACAGATTTCTTTGTTGTAAAACTCGCTGAATCAGGAGATTTTACCTGGGGAAAAACATTTGCAGGAACTTATTACAAATATACACAGGGCTTAGTGTACCATTCGGATAATGGTGTTATGGTGACCGGGGTTTTCAGCGATACGGTGGATTTTAATCCGGGAAGCGGAACGGGCATTCATACGGGGCAGGATAAAATATTCCTGTTATATCTGGATCACAACGGAAATTACGTTTGGTCAGGCTCTTATGGAAGTATAAACATAATGCCCAATAACATGGTAACAGGTATTGCTGCAGATAACCTTGGGAATGTTTATTCCACCGGCTGGTTTTATGAAACAGTAGATTTTGATTGCGGACCGGGAACAGCTGAAAAAACATCTGCCGGGGATGCTGATATTTTCCTGCTGAAAATCAACGCCAAATTATTATCAGTTAATGAACAAACCCCCGACGATTTCAAACTCTATCCGAATCCGTCAAACGGATTTATTACCCTCTCCGCAGAAAGCCTGAACGACTGTCGCATAACAATCTGCAATTCCCTTGGAATGATCGTACTGGAAAAAGACCTGTCAGGTTCCGGGACACAATTGGATATTCAGAACCTTTCAGCAGGAAGCTATGTGGTTCAATTGACAGGTAAATTCGGTTCACAACATCAAACATTCCTAAAAATCAATTGATTGAAATAATATCACATATTAAAAAACAGTAGGGACGTGAAGCATCGCCTCCCTACTGTTTTTACCGGTGACGTTTGCAAATCCCAACCAAATCCCTGCGCTTATATGGCTCAAAAGCGAGTGCTGTGCGCCTATGCTGAAGCTTCAGCGTAAGCATTAGCCTAGCCAATAATTTGTGCATTTGTGGTGTAAAATAAGTTTGGGTGTGCATTGTGATTAATTCCCGAAGCATCGCGTGTCTACTGTTTTTATCAAATCCCAACCAAATCCCGGCGCTTATTCGCAAAACACAGACATCTGTGAATCCGTTTTCAGGTTTCACCGCTTTTCCTTTCTACACCTGCACTAAGCGCTAACTTTGCAGCAGATTTAAACAAACATTTTCTATGAAAAAACATTTTTTTAGCCTGATCATCGGGGCTGCGCTCTTAGCTTCCTGTTCAAGCACACCTAAAAGTATTGTAACAGAATACACCACCAATGTGAAAGGATTCCTGAACGCAAAAACCAGCGAAGAAGGAGCTCCTGTATTTAACGTCTTCACATTGACAACTGTAACAGATGACTGGGACGGAAAAGAAGATTTCAGCACAATGAACGACGGAGATAAACTGGTCAAAGTTGAATTCATGGCTCAATCAACAGATTCCCAGATAGAGCTCGGAATGTTGGAAACAAACATCGCACTTTATGATGCTTCAACTAAAAAAACTTATGCTGCAAGTGTTTCACTGGCTGCCGGACCTACTTTCAAAGGACTTGCATCTACTTTTGAAACAGGTTACGCTGTGTTCAGTGTTCCTGCAGATGCAAAACTAGACAACCTGTATTTGGGAACTACAAACGATGCTAATAAAGATCTTGGCAAAGCAAAAACAGAATCCTTGCTTCCATTGAAAAAAACAGAAGCACCGAAGGAAAAAACAATAAGCCTGAACTCCAAAAACACGGTGGTCGACAATATCTTCAACCTGACTAAAACATACACCTTGAAAAGTGTCACTCTGAATGCGAATGACGAGACAGTGAAAAAATTCCGGAAAGAAAGCCCGGAAAGTGCTGCATACAGCATTGTAAAACTGGAAATCGACATCGAAAACTCATCTGCTTCCGAAGATGCCTGGATCAGCGTTCCATGGATCGTTTCAGAATACAAGATTGGAATTCCGGATTATGCTTTCGGTGAAACTCCATCACAGATCAAACCCGGTAAACATAGTTTCACCTTCTACTACAAAGTATTTTCAGGAGAGAAAGTCCTTGGATTCATCGGTGAAAACCTGGACGCAGGCGACTATACCGTAAAATTGTAAGCTATTTTCAGAAACAAATTTAACTAAAGAGATTGTGCCTTTGCACGGTCTCTTTTTTTGTTCAATACCCGCCTTGATAAAACAGAAAGGGATTGTCCGTTAAAAGACAATCCCTTTTCCAGTATAGTGAGCAAAAACTTTTCCTTGTGTGCCTTGTGCACTTCGTGGTTTTCCTTTGCTCCTTTGCGTTTAAAAACTATGTTTTCTATGTCCTATGTGGTTAAACTACAAATTCTCAAAGAAATCATTTCCCTTATCGTCGGTAATAATAAACGCCGGGAAATCCTTGATCGTAATCTTTCTCACGGCCTCCATTCCCATTTCCTCGAAGTCTACTACCTCCACAGAAAGAATATTCTCCTTCGCTAAGATTGCAGCCGGACCACCGATTGATCCCAAATAGAATCCTCCGTATTTCTTACAGGCATTCGTCACATCTTTCGAACGGTTTCCTTTTGCCAGCATGATCATACTTCCGCCCTTGCTTTGGAACAAGTCCACATAAGAATCCATACGACCGGCTGTTGTAGGTCCGAAACTTCCCGAAGCCATTCCTTCCGGAGTTTTCGCAGGACCGGCGTAATACACCGGGTGATTTTTGAAGTAATCCGGCATTGGCTCACCTGCATCCAGCATTTCCTTGATACGGGCATGAGCTGCGTCGCGGGCAACGATCAATGTTCCGTTCAACTTCAAACGCGTTTTGATCGGGTATTTGGATAATTCAGCCAATACTTCCTCCATCGGTCTGTCGAGATTAATATTTACTGGCGGCTCCAAATGTGGCGGTACTTCAGGCAACAAACGACGCGGATTTTTCTCCAACTGTTCTACGAACAAACCGTCTTTGGTGATTTTTGCTTTGATATTCCGGTCAGCCGAACAGGAAACCCCCAACCCAACCGGACAAGAAGCCGCGTGGCGCGGAAGACGGATCACACGCACATCGTGCGTAAAGTATTTCCCTCCGAACTGCGCACCGATGGTACTTTCCTGGCAAATTTTATTGATTCGTTTTTCCCACTCCAGATCACGGAAAGCCTGACCTCCCATGTTTCCTTCAGTAGGTAAATGATCGTAATAACCGGCAGAAGCTTTTTTCACAGCCGCCAAATTCGCTTCAGCAGATGTTCCTCCCACTACGAAAGCCAGATGGTAAGGCGGACAAGCGGAAGTTCCCAGGTCTTTGATCTTTTCCTTGATGAATTCCTCCAAAGAAGCATCGTTCAATAAAGATTTCGTTTTCTGGTACAGAAAAGTCTTGTTTGCTGAACCTCCACCCTTTGCCAAAAACAAAAACTCATATTTCGGTCCCTGACCGGCATAAATATCGATCTGTGCAGGAAGATTGGAACCCGAGTTCTTCTCTTCGAACATGTCTAAAGCCACGATCTGGGAATAGCGCAGGTTCTTTTCCTGATAAGTATTGTAAATTCCTTTTGAAAGGTATTCGGCATCATTCGCGCCTGTATACACGTCCTCACCTTTTTTACCAACCACAATCGCAGTTCCGGTATCCTGGCAGGAAGGAAGTTGTCCCTCAGCCGCAACCGTTGCATTCTGCAATAAATTGTACGCTACAAAACGGTCATTGTCCGTTGCTTCCGGGTCATCCAAAATAGCACGCAATTTCTCCAGGTGAGAAGTTCGAAGGTAGAACGAAACATCACTCAGAGCCTCCTGCGCCAAAAACTCCAGTCCTTTCGGATCAATGTTCAGCACTTCCCGGTTCCCAATTTGTTCAACAGTTACGTAATCGGAAGAAACTTTGCGGTATTCAGTCGTATCTTTTTGGATCGGATACGGTTCCTGGTAAAAAAAGTCAGCCATAATTTTTTGTAATTCAGGTGCAAAATTAATGAAAAAGCGTTTTTGGAGGTTGAAAAGATCAATTAAGAATGAAATTAGGAGTGCGAACTCTAAGACCTCCTCCCTTGAGGGAGGATCGAGGAGGGTGGCGAATCATACGGAAGATGACCGCTCCCAGCCACCTCCCTTAATCCCTTCCTCAAGGAGGGAGAATCAATCCTCCACCTAAAGGGAAGATTGAATCGGTTTCCGTCTTAAAACCAAGGGGGAGGAAAATTTCTCCCGGAACAATTTGATCGGCAAAACCACGTTTTTAATTACATTCGTAACAAATGAATTTATACTCCAACAAACAGAAATGGAAAATCGTATTGCTGGTGATCGCATTGATTACCGTAGCTGTGTCTTTGTGGGTATCCAATTCAACCGTACAAAAAGTATCCGACCGGGAACGTTTGAGAGCCAAACAATGGGCTGATGCAATCAAGAAAAAAGCGGAACTGGTGGAATTTACCAATCGGGCATTCCAGCAATTGCGAGGGTATGAACGACGCAAGATCAAATTGTACCTTGACGCAACAAAAGAGATTTCCAAACCCATTGAGGGCGACATATTCCCGGACTACCGCTTCCCGATCAGTATTATCAACGAAAACAAAGACATTCCGGTAATCCTCGTGGACAACCAGTACCAGATCTCCGGTTACACCAACATCGATTTCGATACCGCGGATCTGCGGGTGATGTATCCAGATTTGCCGCGAAGAGAATTGATCCGGAAATACGAAGACAGCCTTTTGTCATTGACCAAAATTTGGGAGAAAAGCCACCAACCCTTCCGCATTGAAGTAGTTGAAGGATTGACCATGACTTCCTTCTACACCGATACCAAACGAACTATTCAACTGGAAAAAGAGCGCGATTCTTTAATTACAGCATTCAACAACGAGCTGATCAATGACTCAAAGCTGATCCCGGTTATCTTGATGGATAAAAACAAAGATTCCCTGATCTCAAGTAACTTACCAAAAGATAAAACATCGCCTGAAAACCTCGGAAAAACATTGCACTCACTTGAATTGGTAAACGACCCTATCGAAATTTCTTTTGGCGGCGATGAGGTAAACCTGCTTTATTTCGACAATTCGGATGAGCTGAAGCAATTGCAGTTCTTCCCCTACATTCAGTTCCTGATCATCGGACTTTTCATCTTTATCGGCTATTTGCTCTTCAATACTTTCCGCAAAGCAGAACAAAACCAGGTTTGGGCCGGGATGGCGAAAGAAACCGCACACCAGATGGGAACACCGCTTTCTTCCTTAATGGCATGGATCCAATTGCTGGAAACCCAGGATGTGGATCAAAACATCATTGCAGAAATGCAAAAAGACATCGAACGTTTGGATACGGTTTCTCAGCGCTTTTCAAAGATCGGGTCGGAAACACAACTTACGCAAAGTGATATTCGCTCAACCGTCCAAGGAGTAATGGATTACCTGCGTCCGCGGATCTCACAAAAAGTTGAAATGACAGCGCATTTTGAAGACGAAGCCGTGATGGTCAGCCACAATAAATCACTGATGGAATGGGTAATGGAAAACATTATCCGGAATGCAGTAGACGCAATGGAATCCAAAGGAAAATTGGACGTGACGATCAAAACAGTTCCAGAACGTGTTTACATCGAGATTTCCGACACCGGAAAAGGATTATTGCCCAAACAATTCAAATCCATTTTTGAGCCGGGCTACACTACCAAAAAGCGCGGCTGGGGCTTGGGCTTGTCTTTGGTGAAACGAATTGTAAAAGAATACCACAAAGGAAAAGTGTATGTTGTCCATTCGGAAGTAGGAAAAGGAACAACGATCCGGGTGAGTTTGCCATTGAAATAAAAAATATGTGGGCACGCTATTAATCGGGATATATGTATTATTCGCACCCAAGTCATTTTTGAAGCACAATACTTTCTGTTTCACCACAGATGCACAGATTTTTTGCTCGGCTAATGCTTACGCTGATCGCATGTCGCCAATAGCTTATGCTTACGCCGGAGCTTCAGCATAGGCGCACCGCACTCGCTTTTTTAAGAATACCAACAATTTACAGGGTTTACAAGAAAGAGGCGACTGGTAAGCGCCTCCAATTATCTGTGCATCTGCGGGAGAAAAAACTGTGGGTGTATTGTGATTAATAGCGTGCCCACGGATACATTATATTTCCACATCAATTCGGCCACACATAAAATGTCCCTCTGGGCAGATCTTCCCGCCATGTAAACCGCAAGGCCGGCAAATCAATGCTTCTTTTGTTTCACGGATCTCACTGTCGTCTGAAAGCGGACCGAAACCAAAACGCGGCACGGTAGCACAGAAAAATGCCGTTACCGGAGCATTCACTGCGGTGGCCATGTGTAATGGTCCCGAATCATTCACAAAACAACGTGTTGCTTTTTCAAAGAGCGCACAGGATTCCAATAAATTCAGTTTTCCCGCCAAATTGTTCTCATTTGGAAGATCGGCCGCCAGAAGAATACGCTGACACAATTCAAAATCAGCAGGGCCGCCTACCAGGTAAACAGTTCCTTTACGTTTTAGATTGCCTGCCAGTTCGATCCATTTTTTCTCCGGAAGCTGCTTTGTGAACCAAACGGAAGCCGGGGCAAGCGTATAAAACGGAACGCTTGTATAAACAGCAACTTTCGCCCTGTCCTGATCCGATGGAAAAACTTCCGGACGAACCAAAGACTGTGCACCGTGATGCGCAATACATTCCAGGTTACGCTGCACTTCATGCTTTCCCTTTCCGATTTCGTGTTTGATCTTGATATTGTAACAAAAGGAAAAGGGATTTTTATCGAAACCAACCTTCTTCTTAGCACCGGAAAGAAAGGTTATCAAGCCTGAACTTCCGAAACGTTGCAGGTTGATCACCTCGTCATATCTTTTGGATCTGAAAAGTCCGAGCAAACGCTTCATTTCTTTCCATTTCCCTTGTTTCTTATTGAGGGAGAACACTTCGTGAATTGCCGGATGATTCTGCAGGATTGCTTCATTGCCTTTTCGAACCAGGACATCAATCTCTGCTTCCGGGTACAGGCGTTTCAATTCACTGATCACGGGAGTGGCCAAAATAACGTCCCCTAAAAAAGCTGTTTGAATGACTAAAAAGCGTTGCATGAAGTAAAAGTACAGGTTTTCTCCGCTTATTTCCCACAGATGAACAGATAATTTGGAAGCGCTATCGGTCGCTTCTTTCTAATGGTAACGTTTAGGCTAGCAGGTAGGAGCGAAAAAATTGTCACCCCTGCCTGCTAATTCATTTATTCGTTAACTTTGTGTCCTTATTCCAACTAATGAAGATTCAGTCACTATTACTAACTATTCTTGCCGGATTGATCCACTTTCAATCCAAAGCACAATCTTATTGGCAGCAAAAAGTTGATTACACCATCACGGTCAAACTGGATGATGTAAAACACACATTGAGCGGTTTCGAAAGCTTCGTTTATCACAATAATTCGCCCCAAAGTTTGGATTTCATTTATATTCACCTGTGGCCGAATGCTTACACCAGCGGAAAAACAGCACTGGGAAAACAATTGTATGAAAGCGGCGATCCCATCCTCACTTTTGGAAAAGACTCCATTCGCGGAGGAATTGACTCGCTTCATTTTCAGGTCAACGGTCAGGATGTTTCCTTTACTTTCGATCCCGGAAACCCCGATATCGGTAAACTAAACCTGAATACTCCTTTAAAACCCGGCGAATCAATTACCGTTACGACTCCTTTTCACGTCAAAATTCCTTCCGGAGATGTTTCCCGTTTGGGACACGTCGGACAATCCTACCAAATCACTCAATGGTATCCGAAACCGGCAGTTTACGATAAGAACGGCTGGAACCAGATTCCTTATTTGACCCAGGGAGAATTCTATTCCGAATACGGGACTTTCGATGTTTCCATTACACTTCCGAAAAACTACGTGGTTGGTGCAACCGGAGATCTGCAGACCGAATCCGAAATTGCTTTTATGAATGAAAAGGCTACTTACACCAAAGACAATTTCCAAACACTGCTCCAAAAAGAAAACCGCAATAATAAATTCCCCGCCTCATCTGCTGAATGGAAAACGATCCGCTATACGCAGAAAGATGTCCATGACTTTGCCTGGTTTGCTGATAAACGCTATGCCGTATTGAAAGGAGAAGTCGAATTACCGCATTCCAAACGGAAAGTTACGACCTGGGCCTTATTCACTCCGAAAAATGCGACCTTATGGAAACGTGCTCCTGAGTACATTCACGACGGAACGTATTACTACTCACTTTGGAACGGAGATTACCCTTATAACCCGGTCACAGCAGTAGACGGAACAATTTCTGCCGGTGGTGGAATGGAATACCCGAATGTAACCGTAATTGGAAACGCCGGTTCGGAAACAGAATTGGAAGTAGTGATTGTACACGAAGTAGGACATAACTGGTTCTACGGAATTTTGGGAAGCAACGAGCGCGTTCACGGATGGATGGACGAAGGAATGAATACCATGAACGAAATGCGCTACATGTACACCAAATATCCTAAAAACACCTACTTATCAGATCAGATCCTGGACGGAAAATTCCATTTCGATCACCTGAGTCATTACAATTCAGGCGATTTCATTTACCGGATCGTGGCAGGTATGGGAGAAGATCAGCCCATGGAAACACATTCCGCGAAGTTTTCCGGAACGAATTACGGGGCGGTCATGTATATGAAAAGCGGATTGGTCTTTAATTATCTGAAAGAATACCTGGGCGATTCACTCTACGATCAGGCCATGCAAACCTATTACAAGGAATGGAGTTTCAAACACCCGCAACCGGAAGATATGCGTGCTGTTTTGGAACGTGTTTCCGGAAGAGATTTGTCGTGGGTGTTTGTGGATCTGATCCAAACAACGAAGCACATCGACTACAAGATTACGAGAGTGAGATCATTTGCAGGTAAAACAATAGTTACGGTAAAAAATACAGGACAAGTCGACGGACCGATTGAAGTGACAGGATTCCGCGACGGACAAAAGACTCAAACGCTTTGGGTAGAGAACGGGGCAGAGAAATCAGAGGTGACTTTTGATTCTGAAATGGATGCCGTACAGATCAATGCCAGCGGAAGAGCACAGGAACTGTTACAAACCAAAAATTACTGGCACAAAAAAGGACTTTTCGGAAAAATCGAGCAGCCTCGCTTGCAATTCTTCATCGGAAAGAATGAACCCACAAGAAGCAACTTGTTCTGGAGTCCGATCCTGGGTGGAAACGAATACGATAAATTTATGCTGGGACTGGCGCTTCACAACTTCAGTCTTCCCACCAATCGCTTTCAATTTCTCCTGGCCCCAATGTATTCTTTCGGCGGAGAACGGATCTCGGGAATTGCAGAAGCAAGCATTACCTGCTTACCCGTTAAAAACCTGAAACTTTCCCGCTTCGGAATTTCCCTGCGGTCTTTCAAAAACGACACCACAGGAATAAACAACGGATATTACGTGGCACTCCTTCCCTACTGGACGGCAAAGATCGGTAATCGCATTGGCGGACCTATCAGTCAGAATATTCGAGTGCAAAGCATGTACCGCCTGGATGTATTCCGCCCGAAACAGCGTGAATTGATCGGTGGATATTTGCAATATGATTTCAATTTTTCGAAAGAAGATCACAAAGTGGATCTGCAAGTTCGTACAGATTACGCAGCAAATCCGGTAAACAGTGACAACTTGTCGCGTTCATCCATTTCCGCTACTTATAAATACCGCTACATCAGAAACAAGCGTTCGCGCTGGGTGGAACTCCGTTTATTTGCAGGTAATTACTGGAATTTCGACATGTATAATTCCGGGAATGCAGCAGATTATACCTTCGCATTAAGCGGTGCAGGCGGAAGTCAGGATTTGTTTATTGAAGATTATTTCTTCGGTCGTTCCGAGCAAAGCGGTATTTGGTCGCAGCAGCGCCTGGACAATATGGGCGGATTCCTTTCTACCATAGGGAATGGGCAATCAGGATATTTCGGAACCACAAATACCTGGATGACCACCGCCAATTTCTACCTGGAAATGCCAATCGGACCAAAGATCTTTGGAATTTATGCAGATTTCGGAGTGTTCGATCAGGCATTCAAAACAAAACCAACTCAGGCATTTGATCTGGGATTAGCCATTCGTTTGGGAACTGTTTTCGGAATCTACTTCCCTGTATACCAGTCGGACAATATCACCAACGCATACTTTAGTGAGAATTACGCTGAACGGATCCGCTTTACTTTGAAGTTCAATTTAACCAATAAGCCGGCGGATATTATGAAGCTATTGCCGTGATGAAATAAAAGCTCATCAATTGATAAAACTATGTGCGCTATATGTTCTATGTGGTTTATTTTGAACCACAATAGATACATAGAACACATAGGAATAATTAATCAGGTTGAACAAATGGAACGTATTCGCCTTGGATGAGTAAATACACCCCGATTAATCGCGTCCCCAACAGAGAAATAAATACTTACTTTTGCCAAAACAACTGCTTTAAATCAAAGAAATGTCTGAACTAATTGATAACGACTTCCCACAGGTCATTGACCCTGCCCAACAAGTCATCCTACCAAATGATAGAAGTATTTTTTTAAAAGGACTTTTCGCACTCATTTTCTTTATTGTTCCGGGTTTTATGATTGCATTGATTCTTACCAAGATGTGTTTCGATGAATCTAAAATTGCCCTGGAAACATATAAAGCATCTCCACATCTTTACAAGGAAAGTTCCATTTCAAAAGTAAAAAGAGGCCGTTTATTCGTTTACATTGGGTTAGGAATTTTTGTATTTGAGTCAATCGTGTTTTTGGGATACATTTCCCGTTGATCTTTTCATCCGGACATGTTTTTAAAGAAAAAATACAGCTTCGAAATAAATCAAAACAAAGAGGTTTTAAGCGAATCGTTGAAAAACCTGAAGGGTAAAGATCAGGTCTATCGAAATGGGATTGGCTCTGAATCTTCTTATTCCATTGAATTCAACTGGGATGAATTTATGGTCTCCCGCAAAGCAACAATGTCCGGGCGGGCGGGCATTGAGCCCGATGCACATATGCGGCTGGTTCAATTATCTGAGAAGCTTACACGAATTGATGTAAAGATAAAGTTCTCGGAAATTGTGTGGATCATCCTGGTATTTATTCATTTTGGAATAATTGGAGGAAGTCTTTTCTTACCTCAAATCAAATTATTTGGAAACCAATTAGAGACAACATGGATCAATCGAATTTTATTTTTAATTCTTTCATTAGGAGTAATTAATTCTATTATCTGGCTCATATTTATTAGCGAAGTGAAGACGCTGAGGAATGCCGTTCAGCAAATTATAAACGACATTAAGTGATTAATCAATTAGTTTTCCAAAGCTTTCCTTCTTTGGTTATTTTACAATAATAGCACCCGCTCATTTTACCGTCTATATTATACCACTGGTGTTCTGCCGAAACTTCTTCGCAGTTTTTCCCTTTTGCAGCAAATCCGGCCTTGATTAGAAACCATGGAAGCCTTTCCCTAAACCATCTTCTTAACTGATACGGATGCTTACTCATCCTTTCCCTTTTGAATACTGACATTCCGCCCCAGGGTTTTAAAACGCACTCCGTTTTCCTGCTGGACCGTAATTGTAATGTGACCTGTTTTACTCGTGTTCAGATCCTGGACAATTCCGCTTTTGCCTTTATGCGTTCCTGCTGTAACAAGACAGAAATAGCCGTTTTTTAATTCAAGAGTTTCTTTTTGATGCATACTTAATTTCTGGACTAATTTCAAAGATTATCTTAAATTAAAACTGACCGGATAAATGATTTTCCTTCTCACCGGAATCCCATCTTTTTGCGCAGGATTTAATTTTGGCAACTCTTTGCTTCTAAGTGCCCTTATTGCAATTCTATCCAAGTGTGGTTCCAAACTTCTAATTACATGAATATTAGAAAATGTTCCATCTAACTCAACAATTGCACTCAACACTACCCTACCTCCATAACCTTCATCTGCAAGAAAACGAGGAAAATGAAGATTTGAAGTAAGTATTCTATTAAAATTTTCTGCATTAACAAAAGCAGGTTCCTTGTCGGGCTTTGTTATCAAATTCATTGTGTCAGTATCAGAAAAAAGTGCGTCTTCCAGTTTCCAGCGTTCCAATAACAAAAGCTCTTCCATTTGTAACTCAATAACTAGAGTATCCCCGGATTCAGGAAATGATTCACCGTTGTGTTTTGCGGCTATTTCCTGTTTTTTCGTAAATCGCCGATAAGTATTTATATGATAGCCAACTGAGTTTATTTGAATCTGATCACCTTTATCAAGTCCCGTAATCATTAATATTCCTTTTTCTTTAGCCCCCAAAATTATTTTTTTCGAATCGGAACTAATCACAAACTCATTGATTGGAACTAAATTATCGGCATCAACACATCGAATGTAGAGAACATCTTGTGCGTTTGACGAAAAACTAATATGCAAAAGCAAGAGAAAAAAAATCTGTTTAATCATACTAAATTTTAATTGTTGCAATCGATTAATTTTATTCGATTCAAGTTTTTAGAAACCCAAGTTAGAATAAAATATGCACTTAATTGAAGTACTCATAATCACTCCACAATATTCTCCATGATCTTGTTCCGATAAGCTTCCAATAAGCGGTGTTTTGAATAGAACCCCATTACCTGATCATTATCGATCACGGGCAGGTAGTTCAGTTTGGAATGCTCGAACATTTCCATGACCTGTTCCATGGTACTTCGCGGGTTCAGGGAATAACGGATGGGTTCCATGACAAGTTCCAACCGCGTGTTGGGTTCGGAGGAATAAACCGGTAAAATGGTCGGCAGATCGTCGAGATAGATTATTCCTAGGAGAATGCCGTTATCTGAAACAATTGGGATCAATGCTTGGGAAGAATGCTGTACTGTCAAAAATAAGGTTGAAACAGTATCATCGGGCTTCAAAACCACCAGGGTTTCCTCCAGGATCTCTTCACTGTCAATCGACGACAAAATGTGGCGGTCTTTGTCTGCACGAACCACGTGGCCTTCGTCAGCCAACTTCACAATATCCAGTGAATGGTTCAGATAGCGTTTCGAGATAGCAAAACTGATGGAAGAAACGATCATCAAAGGGATCATCAAACCATAGCCTCCTGTTATCTCAGCAATAAGGAAGATTGCCGTTAAAGGTGCATGAAACAAACCGCTGAGCAAACCGGCCATTCCCACCATGGTAAAATTGGTGATCGGAAGTGCCAAACCGATTCCTGTCAGGTTCCAGCCATACGCAAATACAAAGCCGGTATAACTTCCCACAAATAAAGAAGGGGCAAAATTCCCTCCGTTTCCTCCTGAACCCAGGGTCAGACCGGTTGCGATGGCTTTTAGAAAAATGACAGCCCCGATAAATAACAGAGGAAACCACGATTGCTTGAAAGACTCAAAAAAAGTTCCGTCCAATAATCCAAATACTTTTTCAGTGGAAAGTGAACGAATACTGTCGTAACCCTCTCCGAACAAAGAAGGGAAAATGAAGATGAGTGTGGATAAGAGTAAAGCTCCGACAATTCCTTTTTGATAGGCTTTCAGTTTCCAGTGCTCCATCCATGTTTCTACCCGATTAAAAACACGTGAATGATACACGGCAATGACTCCGGTCAGAACACCTAAAACAATGTAAAAAGGTACATTATGAATTTCAAACTCGGCCATATTTTTGAATGACAGTAAAATACTTTCGTTCAAAATAGCTGCCGAAAGCAAAGCTCCTGAAGCCGAAGCCAGCATTAATGGAATAAAGGCTGTGATCCCGACATCAGCCAGCAACACTTCCATGGTAAACAAAACTCCTGCAATCGGAGCGTTGAAAGCCGCTGCAATTCCTGCTGCCACACCGCAGGCAAGCAGTAAAGTCCGCTCTTTGGTCGAAAGTTTGTAAACACGTGCATAATTTGAACCGAATGCCGCCCCGGTAATCGTTACGGGAGATTCCAATCCGGCTGATCCTCCGAAACCTACGGTAACGGACGAGGTAATGACTTGCGCATACATCTGTTTGCGCGGCATGATGCTGGATTTCTTGTTGATGGCGTAAATGATGCGCCAGGTTCCTTTTTCCAACTTACCATTCAGCAATCTTTTGGTAATGAAGATCGTAAGCAC